>JBDKRY010000139.1:0-5032 GCA_039683155.1 Proteiniphilum sp. | reverse complement strand
CCCCTCCCCAAATGCCGCCGTAACCATGTGCGCCTTTCTCGTGCACCGAGAGGCGCAGGCTCTCGGAGATGATGCTCCACTGCAGGGTGAAGTTTTCATTGTCGTAGAAGGAGGCGCACTCGTCGGTGGACCAGCTCATGGAGCAGTGGTCGATGATCAGGTTTTTTCGGTTGCGTGCCCCGAAGGCATCTGCTTCGTCGGTCACCTTAAGGTCACCCATGCGGAAGCGAAGGTATCGCACGATCACGTTGTCCGCTTTGATCTCTACCGGGTAGTCGGCCAGGGTGATGCCGCCGCCCGGAGCTGATTGGCCTGCGAGTGTAAGGTCTCCCTGTGTGATTTCCAGCTTGCTCTTCAGGCGGATGGTACCACTCACATCGAAGATGACGATGCAGGCACCCGACTGACTCACAGCATGGCGCAATGAGCCAGGTAGGCCGTGGTCTTCCAGGGTGGTTACGCGAATCACCTTCCCGCCGCGGCCGCCGGTGGTATGCATTCCTCCACCCCAGGCACCCGGGAAGGCGATGGCTTCTTCGGTTACCGGAGTGGGGTAGGTATGACCACTTTCTTTTCCCGGAGGATTTGTGTCCGGCTTCTCCTGCTCTTCCCGTTCAATTACGGGAATACTCTTCTCACAGTTAACAGCAATCAGGAGCAACAACAAAAGCGAGATCAGCCGGAAATAGCAAGTCCATCTCATTTTTCTTTCCTCTTGTTTTTATGGTTGGAGACCGTTGGTCTCAGCAATGATGGCAGGGTAAAAATCACCCATCACCTTTTCCAGGTTTATGGCTTCCCCCTCATCCGGAGAAAGGATTTTGCTCCACGCCACTCTCTCAGCCGTGCGGCTGCCTTCGCCGTGGTTATTGTACTCCGCATAGCGGGCTGTCTGTTCGTTCTCCGGCTTGCCCCAGTTGTGCCAGCCCTGAGGATGGATCACTCCGGGTAAGGAGCAGTTCATAAAGAGTGTCATGGCGTAGGGGCGCCAGGGGCGCCCCAGATAGAGGGAGGTTACATTTTCGGCAACGGTGATGTTGCATCGGTTGAAGATATAACCGTATGCTGCATCGGCAGGTGTGCTGGCTGCCGTGAGATAGGAGTTTTTCTTTCCGTGGAGCTCGCACGCTTCAAACCAGGCTGTTGAGGGGCCGAAAATAAAATCGGTGGTTCCCTCGATGTAGCAATTGTAGAAGAAGAGCCTTCCCCTCTCCCTTCCGGTATAGAGAGTGTCCTGGTTGCCCAGCAGGCGGCAGTTTTTCAGGATGATGCGGTCGCCTTCTGTATGAAGGGCGACGGCTTGGGCAACCATGGGGGCATTGTTCTCGATGGTGAGGTTCTCCAATGTGATCTTTTCTCCCCTGATCTGCAGCGTATAGGTGCGGAAAGTTCCCATGTTATTCAACAGGGCATGGTCGTTACAGGAGATAATGGTCTTATCCCTGTTCTCCCCAACAATCTTCAGGTTACGCACATAGTCGGGGATCACCACCTTCTCGTAGTAGGTTCCCTCTTTCAGGAAAATGACAGTTTTGTAATCAGGGTCAAATGCCCTTACCGCATCAATTGCCTCCTGCAACGAGCGATAGTCACCCTTTCCCTGTTGGTCGACAACAATTTTTCTGATGGCTGTAGGAGCATGCGCTTGTGCATGATTATTTGCAGATGTATCGTTCCCCATCAGGTGAGCCACCAGGCTGTGGAGATACAGCTCAAGATAAGTGTATCCCTCCTCGTTCCGGTCGTTCGCTTTTTTACCGGGATAATATTTTTCCAGCCATCCATCGGGGATACCATCTTCATCGCTGTCCACATATTCATTATATGTACGGTATTCAGGCCAGCCACCCACATCCTCCTGGCTGTCGATCAACCCCCCGGAGCTGCCCGCAGAACCTTCAAAGGTGTATGAGCCCGCTTTTACATCCTCCACATAGCGTTCATCATGGATATCCCTTACCAGTGAGCAGCCGCCGTAGCGCAGCACCTTTTCATAGGCTTGATCTGCCTCATGGGTGGTGACCGGTGTCATCGGGAAAGGTTCGGAAGCGATAATATCGTCCAGTTTTACGTGCGGAGCATATTGGGCAAAGGTGTTGCCCATCTCCACACCAAGCGTGTTGTCACTGCTGACCGCCTCGTTTCCCTCCAGGATATTCCCTTCGAGGTAGAAACGGCCGTAAATGCCGGCGGGCTGCTGGTTCTGCCCGTTGTCGGCATCGGGGTTGAGGATCCGCTTGGCGGCACTGCTGCCGGTGGCGGGTCCCGGTTTGAAGTAGTTGCATACAAGATTGTATTCGCCCCCTTCGCCGGCATAGATGTTGTTCGATCCCCAGTTGTAGATCACGTTGTTGCGGAAATCTACTTTTTCCAGATCGGGCTGGTTGGAATAGCGGCTCCCGCAGAAACGGGGATTGCGGCTGTCGTTGTGGGCCAGCAGGTTCTGGTGAAACGATGCCTGCTGCCCTCCCCAGATGCCGCCATATCCATGCTTCCCCTTGGTATGTACCGAGTTTCTGAGGCTCTCGGTGATGAAGCACCACTGCATGGTGAAGTTTTTGTTGTCGTAAAATGAGGAGAGCTCATCCACTCCCCAGCTCATGCTGCAATGGTCGATGATAATATTTTCATGTCCGATGCCTGAAAGAGCGTCAACAGCTCGTCCCGCTTTGTCGCCAAGGCGGAAGCGTAGAAAGCGGATGATCACATTGTCGGCACTGATCACTGTTTCGTAATCACTGATGCAGATGCCGTCACCGGGAGCCGACTGGCCCGCGATGGTCAGGTCGCCATTGTTGATTTTCAATGGACTGTTCAGGCGAATCAATCCCGATACTTTAAACAAGATGGTGCGCGGTTCTTTTTGTTTTACTGCCCAACGCAATGTGCCCGGTTGTTCTGAATCTTCTAATGATGTAACATAGAAGATTTTACCGCCTCTTCCGCCGGTGGTATATTTACCTGCACCCTCAGCACCGGGGAAAGCGGGAGTTTGAGCGAATGTGGCTGTCGACAGGAGCAGGGCGACGAGAATGATAGCGATTGATCGGTAGGACATACGTAAAAGGTTTTATTATCTGTCTAATAAAATGCTGACCATGATAAATGGGCCAACCGCTTTGGGATCATCATCCCGTATCGGTTCTGAGATATAGTATTCGAAGCTGCCATCACGGTATCTTGGGTCTCCCCCCAGGCCGGCCACGGAACAGACATCGGTCACCGAGATGGTTCCATCGGGATTCTCTCTGATAAACTGTTTCACGAACTGATCATATGCAGTTTCCCCTTTCTCCAGAAATTCCTCCGGTAAATAACCTTTTTGTGCACCTTTCACCCAGCTGTAGATGAACATGATGGATCCGGACGATTCCAGGTAGTTGCCCTCCCGATCACCCTGATCGGTTACCTGATACCACATTCCGGTTTCAGGGTCACGGTAGCGCTCCACCGCTGCGGCGATACGGTTCAGCCGGTCGATGATCGCTTCCCGTTGCGGGTGATCCTCAGGCAGGAAGTTGAGTACATCGACCAGAGCCATCATGTACCAGCCGATGCTTCTCGACCAGAAGTTGGGAGATTTCCCGGTTACAGAATCGGCCCAGCGCTGTTCACGACTCTCGTCCCAACCGTGAAATAAGAGTCCCGTTTTTTCATCGATCAGATCATGATAGGCGTTGGTGAGCTGCAATGCCACTTCATCAAAAAGTGCCGGTTCGCCGAAGGTCTTTCCATATTCAGCCAGAAATGGACAAGCCATATAGAGGCCATCGAGCCACACCTGATGGGGATAGATCTGTTTGTGCCAGAAGCCGCCGTTGGAGATGCGCGGATGCGTCTCCATCTGACTTCTGAGCAGCTGTAAAGCTTTCAGGTATTTGGGGTTACCCGTTTTCTCATATATTGGGAACAGGATCTTCCCGGGATTGATATGGTCGATGTTGTACTTTTCCAGTACATAGGTTTTGATGGATCCATCATCATTGACCATGGTGTCGGCATAAGCTTCGGCATAACGGTAATATTTCTCATCTCCGCTTTTCTCCGACACCTGTATCATTGCATGCAACACCAGGCCATGGGTATAATTCCATTTGATGTCCTTTGAGAAGTCGACCATCCAGCTCTCTGGATTGCGTTGCATCTCTGACTCCGCCATTCTCAGGTAGTAGGGTGCTGCCGTTATCTCTTTCCCACCCGTGCAGCTGATGAACAGGGAGATAAAGGGAATTAGGAATGTGAGAATTTTTTTCATTTGGGGTAGTTATTTGAGTAAAGATAAAGATAATAATGGTAAAAAAGTATGGTTTTTGATTTCATCTCTTGTCGGGTTCTAAGGTCAGTAGGTGATCTCTTCCTTGTTTACTTCTGCAGCAACATTTACTTGATTTTCAGGTAGGCCTGTTAACCTGAGGGCCTTGGTGTTGCTGCCTGTGATCTCAGCGATCACCCCTGAGTGTCCGGTGTTGTAGAAGAGATTCTCTGCGGTGAAGTGCTTTACATTGTGAAATTTGTATGCTGCACCCTCTTCGGCGATCACGGTCACGTTTTTGAAAGTGATTTCCTTCGATTCTGAAAACTCCGCACCAAATCGAGCGGTGATAAATGCATTTTCGAGATGGATGTTTTCGATGTTCATCTCGGGCAGTCCGTTGAAAAACATCGCCCTGCGGGCGTTTCTCGATACGAGATCCTTCACGTAGATGTTTTTAAAAACCGGCGTCTCTTCCGTTACCTCAAACATTTGTTCCTCTGTGGGAGTCGTGTCACCGTTGGCAAGCGCTTCCGAGGCCGATTTACCTCCGTAATAGAGATCAAACAGGAAAGAGTCGGTGATTATATTGAACATATAAATATCGGATATATAGATGTTTTCCACCACGCCACCGCGTCCGCGATTACTCTTGAAGCGAAGACCCACGTCGGTGCCCAGGAACTGGCAGTTGCTCACCGAGATGTTGCGTACGCCGCCCGACATTTCACTGCCCACCACAAAGCCGCCATGTCCCTGGAACACCTTACAGTTGTCCAC
>JBDKRY010000138.1:0-7269 GCA_039683155.1 Proteiniphilum sp. | reverse complement strand
CGTTCCATTATCTCATCTTAGATGAAAGTCAGTATATTAAAAACCCCTCTTCTCAGATTTTCTCTTCTGTCAAGCAGCTATGCTCAACGTATAAACTTGCTTTGACGGGTACGCCTGTCGAAAACTCTCTTTCGGACGTATGGGCGCAAATGGATTTTTTGAATGATAACATCCTGGGAAAACACGGAGAATTCAAAATGCGCTTCCGCGAAACGGATGTTGTGAATGATGAGGCGGAGAGGCAAATGCTGCTGAAAATTATCGACCCTTTTATCTTGCGCCGTTCCAAAGAAGAGGTGGCGCCTGAACTTCCTCCTTTGACCGATGAAATTATTTACTGTGAGATGGAGGATGAGCAGGCTTTGCTTTACAACGAGGAGAAAAACAAGGTACGGAACATGCTGTTGGAACAATCTGCGGAGGACAACCGGTTGTTTAGCGCCGCTGCGTTGCGTAGTCTTATGCGCTTACGACTTCTTGCCAACCATCCTGCTATATCAATGCCGGGCTACGAAGGTGCTTCAGCCAAATTGGACCAGATTATGGCACAGGCGGATGTACTCTTTTCCGAGAATCATAAGGTATTGATATTTTCCTCTTTCGTAAAGCATCTTAAAATTATTGCCGGCCACTTTGACGACCGCGGGTGGAGATATGCCTGGCTTACCGGAAGCACTGTAAACCGGGAGGGGGTTATCGATCAATTCAATTCCGATGAAAATGTCCGGGCATTCTTTATCTCACTCAAAGCGGGTGGGACAGGATTAAACCTGACCGCCGCGGACTATGTATTTATCATTGATCCGTGGTGGAATCCGGCTGCCGAGATGCAGGCCGTAAGCCGTGCTCACCGTATTGGGCAGGACAAGAAAGTGACCCTTTACCGGTTTATAACCAAGGATACCGTGGAGGAAAAAATCCAACGGCTGCAACGGTATAAAAAAACATTGACAGATGCGCTTGTAAGGCCGCAACTGTCAATGAAGGAAATACAGGATCTGTTGGATTAATATCTCAATATCCTCTTATCGCTTTGATTCCCGGAAGCACTTTGCCTTCGATCATTTCGAGCAGGGCGCCGCCGCCGGTGGAAACGTATGATACTTCGTCGGCGTGGCCGAATTTGTTCACACACGCCACCGAGTCACCTCCGCCCACCAGGGAGAAAGCGCCCTTTCGGGTGGCCTCTACAATGGCGTTTGATACCGCACGGGAGCCTTTATCGAAATTATCGAATTCAAACACACCCACCGGGCCGTTCCAAAGGATGGTCTTTGAGTTTTTGATCACGTCTGTAAATACCTTCTCCGATTCCGGCCCAATGTCGAGTCCTTGCCAACCGTCGGGGATTTCGTTAACAGAAGCAAAATTGGTATTGGCTTCGTTGCTGAAACTGTCGGCGATCTTGGTATCTGTTGCCAGTATCAGATTCACCCCTTTTTCTTTGGCCATTGCTACAATTTCTTTTGCCAGGTCGAGCTTGTCGTCTTCAACGATGGAATTTCCGATTTTTCCGCCAAAGGCTTTTGCAAATGTATAGGTCATTCCCCCTGCAAGGATCAGGTTATCCACTTTGTCCAACAGGTTCTTGATGATCTCAATTTTGCTAGAAACCTTTGAACCACCCATGATTGCTGTGAAAGGATGCTCTGTTTCCTTCATCACCTTCTCCACTGCTGTGATCTCGTTTTGCATCAGGTACCCGAAAAGCTTGTGGCCGGCATCGAAATAATCGGCTATCAGTGCGGTAGATGCGTGCGCCCGGTGGGCTGTTCCGAATGCGTCATTCACATATACATCGGCATAGGAAGCCAGTTCTTTTGTAAATTCTTTTTGCGACTCCTTAATTGCCTTTTTCGCTTTCGCTATTTCTTCTTCGCTTGCATCTTCAGGCAGGCCACGGGGTTTTCCTTCTTCTTCGGCATAAAAACGGAGGTTCTCAAGCAGCAAAGCCTCTCCCGGACGCAACGCAGCCGCTTTTGCTTCTGCCTCTTCACCGATGCAGTCGCTGGCAAACTGCACGTCAACACCCAATAGCTCAGCCACACGGGGAAGAATGTGGTTGAGTGAAAATTTATCGGTCGGTCCTTTCGGTCGTCCCAGATGTGATCCGATGATCGGGCTGCCACCGTCTTTCAGAATCTTTTTCAGCGTAGGGATGGCTGCGCGGATACGTGTATCGTCCGTGATGTTGAAGTTCTCATCGAGCGGAACATTAAAATCCACGCGCACGAATGCCTTTTTATCGGCAAAATTAAAAGCGTCCATTGTTTGCATAGTTCAGTATATTTTATAAAAAAGTTATTCAAATCTGAGTCTGCTCTAAAAAGTCTAAAAATTGGCGTTTTGCAACAATAAACACCTGACAATCCGTGTCTATTTTTCATGTATACGACGTTTTCAAGCGTGTTCAAATTTCCTTTGTTAATTCAGATGTTCGTTACGTTCGGCAAAGTGCAAGTAACTTGTTTGTTTTAAAAACAGCGTGCGCCAAATGACCCGCAAAGTTACGAATAATATGGAAATTTTTCCGTAATGTTTCGGGAAAAGTTTATGCGTTGCGCACGACCACCTCGTTTGTAACGGGAACCGCTTTCTTATCCATGGCCAACACGCCGCAATACGTGTCGAATGACATTTTGCAGGCTTTTTCCAGTTTCTCCTTCGGTAGTTCGTCTCCTTCAAACTCGTAGATCACATGGAGGGAGGTGTACTGTTTGGGATGCTCTTCGGCTACCTCTGCGTTGATGCGCATGTCAAATTTTTTCAGGTCGATACGCATTTTGCGCGCCATGGTCACGATGTCCAATCCGGTACATCCTGCTGCAGCAACCAGCAACAGCTTTTTTGGGCCCGGGCCGGCACTCTCGCTGCCCGCTTCTGTCGGATTATCAATTGTAATGGTATGCCCATCAATCTCAGTATCAAAAATATTATTCTCTCTCCAATTGGTTTGAATGGTATGTGTTGCCATAAGAGTTGTTTTTATTGTAATTAATCTGTAAGTATTGCATTCTCAGAATCTAAACAATTCAGCACCTATTTGGTTCGTATGATGAACGTTCCGGTTCATCATGTGTGAAAGTGTTACATATCAGGCATTATTTTTCGCTAAGGACAGAGAATAATATCAAAACGATACATATAAATTTACAAAGTGTTATATTTGTGGCAAAAATAAAGTTATGATTCATCAGGATGCAAAGGTTTTATTGATATATACCGGGGGAACAATCGGGATGGTGGAGAATGTGAATACCGGGGCATTGGAACCGTTCAACTTCAGTCATCTTCGCTCCAATATGCCCGAAATAAAGCGATTGATCTTTCAGGTAGAGACCCATCTGTTTGATCCTCCCATCGATTCATCGGACATGTCGCTCTCAGTCTGGCAGCAGATGGTCGGGGTGATCGAAAGGAATTACGACGATTACGATGGGTTTGTCATTCTGCACGGCACCGATACGATGGCCTATACAGCTTCTGCACTAAGTTTTATGTTTGGGAACCTGACCAAGCCGGTCATACTTACCGGGTCACAACTCCCCATCGGTAAATTACGCACCGACGGAAAAGAGAACCTGATTACCGCGCTGGAGATTGCAGCCGATAAGGATGCAGCAGGCAACCCTGCCGTACCTGAATTGTGTATTTATATGCAGAACCTGTTGATGCGCGGAAACCGGACTACCAAGGTGAATGCCGATAACTTCAGCGCTTTTAACAGTCCCAATTATCCCTACCTCGCTGAAGCGGGACTGGATATCCGTTACAACAAGCACATGATTCTGAAGCCCGATTACGGCGAACCGGTACAATTCCGGTATGAGATGGATCCCCGTGTGGTTATTCTTAAACTGTTTCCCGGAATTACGGAAGAGGCAGTGAAAGCACATTTCGAGATCCCCGACGTGAAGGGTGTGGTGCTGGAATCATACGGCACAGGGAATGCTCCGATCTATCCCTGGTTCTCAAAGCAGATTCAAAGTGCGTTGGAACGGGATATTGTGATGGTGAACGTGACACAGTGCTTCTATGGAGCGGTAGAAATGCACCGTTATGAAAATGGCCGTCGGCTGGAAAAAATGGGGGTGGTAAGCGGACACGACATCACCACTGAGGCGGCGCTGGCTAAGCTGATGGCCCTTTTTGGTCAAGGTGAATCTACTGCGGAGGTGCGGCGGCTTATGCAAGTCTCTCTGCGCGGAGAACTGACGGTGAGGAAGTCGGACAAGACATAAAACATGTGGGTTGAATATTGTAATAAGAGGGGAGGCCAGCGTGAGTTCATAAACCGGAAAGAAAAGGGTGGAAACTTTATATTTATGATTAACTTTGTCACTAAAAACAGGACAGTGCAAACAACACATACCCTAATTCACGGAGACAGCCGGCAGATGAATATGGTATCGGACGGGTCGGTTCATGTGTTTCCGAAAGCATGTACATGTACATATCCATAGCGATTAAAGCTGAAATCGAATAATATTTTGTATGAATAACTTAGACTACGGAATAATCGGTAATTGCCGTACCGCCGCATTGATTTCGAAAACCGGAAGCATCGACTGGTTGTGTCTGCCCGATTTCGACTCACCCTCCATCTTTGCCAAACTGCTGGACGAAGAGAAGGGGGGCAGTTTTCATTTTGAAGTATCGGACGACTACACCATCACCCAGAGCTATCATGATCACACCAATATACTGATCACACGGTTTAAATCGGCTGACCACGGGTTTATTGTCTTTGACTATATGCCCCGCTACAGGACCGAAGAGCTGCGGTATTACATGCCTCCCGAGATTCACCGCTATATACGGGTAATTAAGGGACGGCCTGAGGTACGCGTGATCTATGATCCGCAAATCAATTATGCCCGCGAGGGTGTCCGTCACGAAATTGTGGGAAACTATATCAAAACCTACTCGCAGGATGATTCGGAAGATAAGGTATATCTCTACACCAGCATGGATATGGAGAAGATACTGAACAGGGAAGTGATTGCACTGGATGATCATCAGTTTTTCCTTTTATCCTATAATCAGAAACTGGTCACGATAGATATCAACCGCATTCTGCTGGAATATGAACGTACCAAAGTTTACTGGCTTAACTATTCAAACCGTTCCCGGCATTACCTGCAGTATGATGACATGATTCAGCGGAGCCTGCTGCTGTTGAAGCTGCTGTCGTACCAAAATTCCGGCGCCATGGTGGCTGCGGTGACCACCAGCCTCCCCGAAACCATCGGTGAGACGCGGAACTGGGATTACCGTTATTGCTGGCTGCGCGATGCCTCCATGTCGATAGATACGCTGCTGTTTATGAAAAAGAAAACGGCCGCTGAACGCTTTATTGGTTTTGTGAAGCACATTCTGAAGTCGTCGCGCGACGAACCCATCCAGATTATGTACGGCATCAGGGGAGAGCGTGATCTGAAGGAAGAGTTACTTCCCCATTTAAGCGGTTATGCAAACTCTCACCCGGTGAGGATTGGCAATGCGGCGTATTGTCAGGTACAAAATGATTCTATCGGCTATCTGCTGGATATTTTCTACAAGTACTATCTCTATTTTCCCGGGACACTCGATGAAGTGGAGGAGATCTGGGAGATCATCAAAAACCTGGTGCGTGCCGTGCTGGCTTCGTGGCGGAAACCCGACCGGAGCATCTGGGAATATCGTACCATGGAGCGACATTTTGTCTTCTCAAAAGTAATGTGCTGGGTAGCTATGGACAGGGCATCCTTGATTGCCGATCTGCTGCAGAGGGAATATTATGCCGAACAATGGCGCCGCGAAGCGGATATGATCAAGGCAGAGGTACATGAAAAAGGGTGGAACGAGGAATTGCAGTGTTTCACGCAGGCTTATGACTGTACCGATTACGACTCTTCGCTGCTGCTGATGCAGTATTATGATTTTATAGAGCCTGAAAATGAGCGGTATGTGAAAACAGTGAAGGCGATCAGGGAAAACCTCTATCACGATGGACTGATGTACCGGTACAAATCGGAAGATGATCTCGGTGTGCCCACTTCTTCGTTCACCATCTGTACATTCTGGCTGGTGGAAGCCCTCTATAAGATTGGTGAAAGGGAGGAGGCAAAGGAGATTTTCGAGAAGATGATTTCATATTCCACCCACGTGGGATTGTACAGTGAATATCTCGATTTCAAAACCAAGCGGCAGCTTGGTAATTTTCCGCAGGCTTATTCGCACCTTGCGTTTATCAATACGGCAGTACTTTTTCCCGAAGAGAAGCAGCTGTCCAAATTTATCCGCCCTTAAGGGAGCAGAAAGGTGAATCAAACGTACCCTGTATTCCCGGCTGGCTGAGATTGCAGCCAGATAGTTGTCAGCTGTCTTTCGCTGTTGCCCGGTGTGTTTGACTGATGCCGTTGGCCCTGTTCTCGCTGTGTATTTTTGCAAATGAGCCGGGGTAGTTTGTGTTGATGAAATCGATCAGTTTCTCTCGGATCTCTACCCTTAAATCCCAGTTTTTGGACGAGTCGCTGCTGCTGACCAGCACACGGAGTTCCTTGTACCACTCTTTGCTGTCGGTCACCTGGATGTTCTGTACGCGGCCGTCCCAGTTGGGATTGTCTTTCACCAGGCGTGCCAGCTCCCCACGCAGCGGTTCTACCGGCAGATCGTAGGATACATACAGCATCGCAGTTCCCAGGATATTGGAGGTTGAGCGGGTCCAGTTCTGAATGGGTTTATTCAGGAAATAGTCGATCGGTACGATCAGTCGCCGCTCATCCCATATCTTCACTACCGCGTACGTGATGTTGATCTCTTCAATCCTCCCCCATTCCCCTTCAATCACCACCACATCATCCAATCTGACGGGCTGCGTAAAAGCTATCTGTATGCCGGAGAAGACCTGTCCGAAGCTGCGCTGGGCTGCAAAACCGACGATGATGCCGGCAACCCCGGCCGATGCCAGCAGGCTCACGCCCAGCTGCCGTACCGAATCTATGGTCATCAGCGCGATGGAGATAAAGACAAATGCCACGATAATCACCGCGATCCGCTCAATCATGCTCATCTGGGTCAGTCTCTTTCTGGCTTCCAGGTTATGGGGATTGGCGATGTCGAACTTGTTTTGCCAGAAATGAAACAGTGCTCTGATAACCTGTATGATAAGCCACCCGACGGTAAGGATTAGCAGTATCCTGCTTATCTGCTCAAAGACTGCGAAGGTGCGGGCATCCTCTTTCAGGTAAGAGCTGAAAATATGCAACAGCACTGCAAAAATAACCC
>JBDKRY010000137.1:0-2372 GCA_039683155.1 Proteiniphilum sp. | reverse complement strand
TGCTTTTCCTCGCGGGATTTTTGGGAGAACTCATTTCGAGAAATTCTTCAGAAAGAAATTATTACCGGATTGAGGAAGAAATATAGGATTTTCAGGTAAGAGAACAAACGGATCATTGCGCACCGGAAATAATGCTTTAAAGTACTGCTTTCAGTAACAAGATGCAAAATCCGATAAGGATTAAACAAAAATGAAAACAAAACAAAATTATCTGCTTTTCCTGCTTTTACCGGCAATGCTGCTTGCATCGTGTCAGGCCGGAAATAAAAATTATTCCTATCATCAGGATCAGGGGGAGATATTCTCAACCGGATACCACATCAAATACGCGTATAATCGTTCATTGAAAGAAGAGATTGTCGCCGAACTCAACCGGTTCGATCTGTCGCTAAACCCATTTCTGGAAAATTCAATCATTACTAAAATAAACCGCAATGAACCGGTGAAGCCGGATTCCCTATTTATGAAGGTGTTCCGGAAATCGATGGAGGTATCCCGGAAATCGGGTGGTAAATTCGATATCACCGTCTCCCCGCTCATCAATGCCTGGGGATTCGGATTCCAAAACATGGACAGCGTTACGCCGGAAATCATCGACAGCCTGAAAGAGTTTGTAGGCTATGAGAAAATAACCGTGGATAACGATGGACACATCCTGAAAACTGATCCGCGTGTGACGTTGAACACATCGGCTATTGCCAAAGGCTATGCCTGTGATGTTATTGGCGATTTACTGGAGCGTTACGGAGTGGAAAACTACATGGTGGAAATCGGCGGTGAGATAACGGCCCGGGGTGTGAATGATAAAGGAGAATGCTGGCGCATCGGCGTGGATAAGCCCATTGACGATCCTCTCGGCTTGCAGCACGAACTGCAGGTCGTTCTCTCGCTCTGCGATAAGTCGATGGCTACTTCCGGCAATTACCGCAATTATTACGTGAAAGATGGCAAAAAGTATGCCCACACCATTGATCCCCAGACCGGTTACCCTTCGGAGCAGGATATCCTGGGGGCGACGGTAATTGCGGACGACTGTATGACTGCCGATGCCTATGCGACCGCATTTATGGCCATGGGCATGGAACAATCGAAGGAGATGGCAAAAGAACTCCCGGGACTGCATTACTACTTTATTTATCAAAAAGCCGATGGCACCACCGGCATTGAATATTCCGACGGTTTCGAACAGTTTTTCACCCATTGATTCACTGAGATGCGTCAGCCTTTCTCCTGAAGGTTTATCATCTTTTAAAACAAGTCTCTACGATGAATATACATAAAAATGAAATCAGACACCTGCAGATTATCCGCATGCTTCCCGGTGAAGAAAACGGAATGATCATCAGTTATAACATCTATGATTCCATGTTTGGTAAAGCATTGATCGCCTCCACGATCAGGGGAATCTGCTTTATCGCTCCGGGAACCGAAAAAGTGCTGCTGAGTGAGCTGAAACAAAAGTATCCGGGGGCCATGTGGATCAAAGAGAATGCACCCTTGCATGCTTCGGCACTATCCCGGATGTTGGGCCATGACGACGGAAACCTGCTGCCGCTCCACATCAAAGGCACCGATTTCCAGTTAAAGGTATGGAATGCCCTGCTGCAAATCCCTACCGGTGAGAAGAGCACCTATAAGTTTATCGCAGCAAACATCGGACAACCGAAAGCTTCACGCGCTGTAGGAACGGCAGTGGGACAAAATCCTGTTTGTTATCTGATTCCCTGTCACCGGGTAGTCCGTACCGACCAGTCCCTTGGTGGATATCACTGGGGAACCGGCCTGAAAGAAAAGATGCTAAAACAGGAATCGGCATTGTAATTATCTCTCATCAATCTATATATCTCATTTCTAAGATGCGCACACAATGTTTATTCCTATTCATGTGGTTGTTTATACGCTCATTGCAGGCACAGTATACCGACAGCGTATTGTATCCGAATATCAAAATTGACGGCACCTTAAAAAATAAATTCGAACGTGCTTCGGATACCGGCATGTCGCGCTTTTCCGTACGAAACTCGCGCATCGGTGTGCGGGTTAACATCAATAGCTATGCTTCTTACAGGGTGCAGGTGGAACTCAGCAACGAAGGAAAATTCAGCGTTCTGGACCTGAGCGGGACACTGAAACCGATGGACAGACTCTCACTAACACTGGGACAAACAAGCATCCCACTGTTCAATTCTTATATTGTCAGCCCCTCGGAAATGTTGTTCGCCAACCGTGCTTTTCTCGGGATATATTTTCTGAGTACACGCGATCTGGGGGTGAACGGAAAATA
The DNA here is from genome assembly GCA_039683155.1 of Proteiniphilum sp. Taxonomy (GTDB): domain Bacteria; phylum Bacteroidota; class Bacteroidia; order Bacteroidales; family Dysgonomonadaceae; genus Proteiniphilum. The sequence continues at coordinate 88 of JBDKRY010000137.1, read as the reverse complement.
TGGATTTGATATCGGCGTTGTGCCGGTAAAGATTGAGGCAGGACTCTACAATGGCAACACCATCAATGATCCTGTTTGGAAGAAAAAC
>JBDKRY010000136.1:0-4906 GCA_039683155.1 Proteiniphilum sp. | reverse complement strand
CAGCAGTGCAGGTTCCGGTTCAGCGAGCAATTGATATTCGTAAACTTTTTAAGATCAAAATTATAATCGGTATTGAAGGTGAAGTTCCAGTTTTTCGTCGGCTGTAACGAACCACTCAGGCCGAAGTTGTGCGTTAGTTTCCCTTTGTATTCCATGCGTTCCTTATCGAATTCGCCATATCCGTATCGCAATGAATAATTGAACGATATGTTCCAGTTCACCGCATTTTTCAGATATCCGTCACTGTCGAATTCTCCCATCGAGTCATCGGAGGTCTGGGAATTTCCTCCTCTCTGAGCTGTTTCATAGGGATTTTCCCCTATCGTGCCATCATCGGGCAACTGCTCCTCCGGATTAGGGTCATCACTCCCTTCTTCACCGTCCTTTTCACCGCGGGAAAATAATTTTTTGAACGTATCCTGATTCAGCGAATAGGAGAAGGAGGTGCCTGTGTTCATCAGTTTCCCGAATCCTTTTCCGTTCAGGACCCTGAGTTTATCCACCTGACGCGGGTTTCCGTTTTGGTCCAGCTGGTAAAGATAGGGATCCCAGGTTGCGTTCAGGCTGAGGGTGTATGACTTGGAGAGCTTCAGCCGGATGTTGGAGTTGATCATGCTCCATTTCATGGAGTCGGCCATCATGTTGTAGTTGAAGCTGATGCCCAGGTCGTCTATCAGGCTGATCTTGCGGGTGCCGGTGGAGTCCTTATCATCCTTTATCTTCATCTCCAGATTGTTTTTAAAGTCGAAGCCGATGCTTCCGCTCTGTCCTCTGGGAGCCGTCCCGAACATCATGGAAGCGTAGGGAGAGTAGGAATATTCCACATCCTCGCCATATTCATTCTTATAGGTGTAGGTCTCGTAGAAGTTGTATTTGGGATCGCCAAAGTCGGGACGATAGTTCAGGCTGATACTCGGAGAGAATACGTGTCGGATGGCCTGTACCTTATCGCCGAAGATTTTCCAGGGGGTATACATCCCATAAAGCTTGGTTTGTGCACTGAGTGAGGTGCTGTAATCGTATATCCTTTTAAATCCGTATACAGTATCCACTATGACATTTTTTCTGGCTATCGGGTCCCAGGCCTGTTTATGGGCGCCGGTGTACCAGCGTTCGGTATAATTGAATGAGGGCGATATCTGTATATAATCGAAAAGGGAGAAGGTGGCACTGACAGGGATGCTGTGGCGCATGCCGTTGGTCCAGTCGCGCACAAGATTCGATTTTAGGAACTTGTTTTCTTTTGTGGTGATGGAGTTGCGAAACTCACCCGAGTAGCTCATTGAGATCTTCTCGTACCATCTCTCTTCACCTACCGCGTTCTTCCTCTTCAGCGGATAGATGCGGTTCATGGTGAGTGAGATGTTGGGTAACGTGGCTGCAATGGTGGAGTCACGCGATACCTGGTTGATGTTCATGGTGGCCGACATGCTCCAGGGTGAATCCGGGAAGCGCTGTGTGAGGTTCACGCTCGAGCTCTTGGTAGTGTTGGAAGCCTCCCGTGAGTAGAGGCGGCTCAGATCGTGATGATTGTTGCGGCTTGTGGAGAAATTGACGCTGGCGGAGAGGGTGCGGTACATGTTTGCTTTCGGATCCTGTGAATGAGTCCAGTTGATGCGCAGGTCTTTCGCCACCGAATAGGCTTCGGGCACGAGATCTTTCAATTCCTTCTCTCCGGTAACCGTGCTCAGGTAGTAGACATTGAAGTTTCCCGAGTACTTGTACCGTTTGCGGTAGTTGGAGCGGGCTCCCGCGCCCCACGATCCTTTTGTGTATATCTCGCCCGTTACGGCCAGGTCGATGTAATCGCTCAACGCGAAATAGTAACCGCCGTTTTGCAGGTAGAATCCGCGGGTCATCTCATCGCCATAGCTGGGCATAATGATTCCCGATGAATACGTTTTTGTGAATGGGAAAAAGGCGAAAGGCAAGACGACGGGAAACAGGGGTACATCGGCCACGACCAGCCACGCAGGGCCGGTCACCACATCCTTATCGGGGCGCACTTTGGCCTTCGACAGGTTCAGGTAAAAGTGCGGGTGATCGTAATTGTCGCAGGTAGTGTATTTCGCATTCCGCATGTAAAATGAGTTATCGGCATTCATCTTCGCCTCATTGGCTACGATATTTCCTTCTCCCTGCTGTGTGATCACGTTGTTGATGAATGCTTTACGGGTTTCGAAGTTGTAACGTACCTTTTTCATCTCATATTCCGTACCTCCCTCCGAAAAGACAGGAAGACCGAATTCTTTTCCCAGCGAATCGAGTCCGAAGGTGGAGGAGATGATGCTGCTGTCCATATTCATGGTGATATATTCTCCTTTGATGCCCATCTCGCCGTATTTGATATCGGCATCGCCATAAAGGTATCCCATGTTGTCGCTGGTGAACACCATCGAGTCCTGGGCGGTATAAAAGACGGCGGCTTCCAGCTTCTGTTCCTCTGTAGACGACACAGAGTCAGCGGCGTTGATCGAAAGAGAGTCCTGTTTGTTGATGGAAAGCGAATCAGACGTAATTGCTGCTTTCAGCGAATCGGTCGCCATGGTAAGGCTGGTCGAGTCGGAAGGAAGTATATCAGGAAAAGGTGTATCCGGTGGGGTGCTGATTGTATCGGGCAAGGCGGTCTCCTTTCTTTCCGTGTCGGGGGATAAGGCTTCCGATGCGGAACTTTGACTCACCTGATTCGTCGCTTCAGTTGCCTTTCTGATGGAAGAGCATTGAAAAAAGACTGTCAGGACGAAAAACAGAAATATGAAACGGTAAAGTTGCCTCATGCGGAAATAGCAGCCTGTGTATGGTTTTCACCACAAAACTACGCATAAATGAATGATTACCCCGCAAAAATAATAAAAAGAAACTTAAGAGAGATTGATTAAGGCTTTTTTAAACAGATTATAGTCGTTCGCAATCGGACAGGACTGTTTTTGGCGTTGCAGGAAGGCCGCCATCCCGTCCGGTATTTGCAGGGATGATCCGATGCAGGCTTCCACTGTTTCTTTGAATTTTGCCGGATGTGCAGTGGCCAGGAAGATGCCGGTCTCTCCCGGTTGCAAACCCTTTTTCAAAGCGAGGCAGGCACAGGCGCCATGCGGATCGAGCAGGTAGTTATTTTTTTGATGCACTTCGATGATGGCTCGCTTTATTTCCTCGTCGGTATACCGGTAGGCAGTGATATCCTTTGTAATGGATTCGTGGGAATGGGCATATATATCGAGGATCCGGTCGAAGTTACTCGGGGCGCCCACATCCATGGCGTTGGCCACGGTCTGAACCGATGCTCTTGGGGAATAATTCCCTGTTTGCAGGTACTCCCGGAACACGTCGTTGCGGTTGTTGGCGGCGATAAATCGTTTCACCGGCAGGCCCATTCGTTTGGCAAAAAGACCGGCAGTGAGGTTGCCCAGGTTGCCGCTCGGTACGGAAAAAACGACATCCCTGGCGGCAGCCTGTTTTGCCAGTTGTGCGTATGCGTAGAAGTAATAAAACGACTGGGGCAGAAACCGCGCCACGTTGATGGAGTTCGCGGAGGTGAGGTTCATTTGTGCGTTCAGTGCTCTGTCCATAAATGCCGTTTTTACCAGTGCCTGGCAATCGTCGAACGTGCCGTCAATTTCCAGTGCCACAATATTTTGTCCCAACGTGGTGAACTGCGCTTCCTGGATATCGCTCACTTTTCCTGAAGGATAAAGCACGAACACCTGTATTCCCTCCACACCCAGAAAACCGTTTGCCACGGCACTGCCGGTGTCGCCCGAGGTGGCTACCAGCACCTTCACGTCGTCCTGCTGTTGTTCCTTCACAAAGTAAGAAAGCATGCGCGCCATAAATCGGGCACCCACATCCTTGAACGCAAAGGTGGGGCCATGGAACAACTCCAGCACATAGATGTCCTCTTCAATTTTCTTCAGTGGGATGTCGAAATTCAAAGTGTCGGTGATGATGGCATCCAGTCGCTCTTTGGGAATGTCCCCGCCAAAGAAAGCTTCTGCAACTGTTTTGGCGATATCTGTCAACCCGAGATCTGCAATCATTCCATAAAAGTCAGGAGAGAGTTGTTGGATCGTTTCGGGCATATAAAGACCCTTGTCGGGAGCAAGTCCCTTTACAACGGCTTCCTGCAGCGAAGCGAGAGGGGCCTTTTTATGGGTACTGTAATAGTTCATTTTTGTTTAGCGATCAGCTTTCAGCTTTTATGGGTAAATATGTTGTACGGATCAGCAGTCAGCTTTCAGCTTATGGCTTATACCTTACAGCTTTCCGCTTGAATTATTTTCCGAATAATGTTTTCATCAACTGGTCGCCATGAAGCAGACCGTAACTACCTTCGCGGGCTGCAAATTCGTCATACGTTTGTACGCTGTCGGGTTCTATTCCTTTGTGCCAGATCAGGAAGGGGATGGCATCCCGGGTGTGGGTACGGATGGCACAAGGAGTAGGATGGTCGGGCAGGATGGCAATGGTGACCGGAACGTCCCAGGTGAGCGTTTCTTCATAAATCGTCTTTACAATGCGTGCGTCCAGATACTCAATTGTTTTGACCTTCAGCGGCGCATCGCCTTCGTGTCCCGCTTCATCGCTGGCCTCGATATGCAGGTAGACGAAATCTTTCTCTTTTAGTGCATCGAGTGCGGCCTTTGCTTTTCCCTCGTAATTGGTGTCGTAGAGTCCGGTGGCACCCTCCACCATGATCACTTCCAGGCCGGCGTATACGCCGATGCCCCGGATAAGATCCACCGCAGAGATCACGGCTCCGCTGTTTATCGGGTACAACTTGGTGAGTGGTTTCATCTGAGGGCGAAAGCCGGGCGACCAGGGCCAGATGCTGTTAGCCGGATCCTTCCCTGCTGCCATCCTTTTTTTGTTGACGGGGTGATCGCGCAGCAGCTCCTGCGAGGCGAGAATT
>JBDKRY010000135.1:0-2072 GCA_039683155.1 Proteiniphilum sp. | reverse complement strand
AAGCCAGAAGATATCCGGAAGTTCCTGCTGGCTAATTTGGGGTAAGTTTTGTATCTTTGCAGCACAAAATTCATTTTTCATGCGAAGTTTCGGAAGTGATAATAATTCAGGTACTCACCCGCGTATCCTGCAAGCGCTGGCGGAGGCAAACATCGACCATGCCATTGCATATGGTGATGACAGATGGACACGGGAAGCGCAGAAGGCAATCTGCAGCTTGCTTGAAGACAGCGGGCTGGAGCCTTTCTTCCTGTTTAACGGCACCGGGGCTAATGTGGTAGCGCTGCAGGCCTGCACGCTCCCTTTTCATTCCATCCTCTGTGCGGCTACGGCGCACATTGCCGTGGATGAATGTGGTGCACCAGGGAAATTAACGGGTGCTTCATTGAAAGAAATTGCCACACCCGATGGGAAACTCACGCCGGAGCTGATCCGTCCTCATCTGCATGGCTTCGGCTTTGAGCATCATTCACAACCCAAAGTGATCGCTATCTCGCAGACCACGGAACTTGGTACCTGCTATACACCCGGAGAGGTAAAGGCCCTGGCCGATCTGGCTCATGCGCATGATATGGTTCTCTTTGTGGATGGAACCCGCATTGCCAATGCGTGTGCGTATCTCAATGTCACGATCAAAGAAATCACTGTGGATTGCGGGGTGGATATCTTTACACTGGGAGGCACCAAGAACGGACTGATGTTTGGCGAAGCACTTGTTCCGTTGCGGAAGGAGTTGGGTGAAAATATCAAATATTACCGGAAACAAACCACCCAGTTGTATTCCAAAATGCGGTTTATATCGGCGCAGTTCATTCCCTATCTGAATGAAAACATCTGGTTGGAGAATGCGCTGAAATCAAATTCGGCAGCTCAAAAATTATTCGATGAAATGAGCTGTGTATCGGGAATAGAGATTACGCAGCCTGTGGAATCGAACGCGGTGTTTTTCATTCTTCCCAAAGGCATCACCGACAAACTGCGGGAACGTTATTTCTTCTATGATTGGGATGAAAGTCGCAACGAAATGCGCCTTGTCTGTTCGTGGGATACCACGGATGAGGATATTGTGCAGTTTATCGGTTATCTGAAGACCCTGACCTCCATGGATTGATTTTTCCGGGATAATTCAGTCGCTGTACAGGCATCAATCTTGCGCACACTTTCAAAAGTCCAAAATAGGAGCAAGCCATTTTGTAAGAAACCAATTGAAAAGTTGTTATTAACTTGTTTTCAAATGATTTATTCAGGTAACCTCAAATTTGTATTGTTGCGAAGAAAAGTGCTGATTTATAAATGCTGATATTCGATTTTTATGTTTGATTTTTTAGACGTTTACCCCTGGCTATTGCCAATAATCATTTTTTTCGGCCGCGTGTGTGACGTGTCGCTGGGTACGCTTCGCATCATATTTGTTTCGAAAGGCGAAAAATATAAAGCTCCCCTGATTGGGTTTGTAGAAGTATTTATCTGGGTCGTGGTGATATCACAAATCCTTTCCAGGGCCAACGACATGGTGGCTTACCTCTCCTATGCAGCCGGCTACGCGACGGGCAACTACGTGGGTATTTTACTCGAAAACAGGATTGCTTACGGAATTATCCTATGCCGAATTTATACGCAGAAGAACGGCAAGGATTTGGTGGCGTCGCTTAATAAGTTGAATATCGGAGCTACCCTGACGCATGGAACCGGATCGACCAATGAGGTCGATATCATTGAAACCGTGGTCGACCGCAAAGAAATGAAAAAACTGGAACGTACATTGAATAATTTCGACAGCAACATTTTCTATGTGGTGGAAGATGTACGTACCAAGCAGAACGGTATTTTTCCGAAACGGAGGACCATCTTATCGCGTTGGCGGGTGGGGAAATGATGGCGGACAAGGGGAGTAGTTCAAGACAAGTTCTCTGTTTTTTTCGCTTCCTGCCATATCGCATCCATTTCTTCGAGCGACATTCCTTTGAGTGAGTGACCCTTGTCCTTCACCTGCTTCTCCATGTAATTAAAACGGTAGATGAATTTTCTGTTGGTACGCTCCAGCGCATTATCGGGATTCACCTTGTAGAGTC
>JBDKRY010000134.1:0-2140 GCA_039683155.1 Proteiniphilum sp. | reverse complement strand
CAGCGCATGTTGCACAGATCGGTCGGTTCTCCAGCTAACAGCCTGGGAATTGGAGGGATCTCCGGCCCAAGTCAGCACAATTCTATCGGGATAAGGAGATGTTGCAATAAAAGAAAGTGCAATAAAGCAAAAGAATACTTCGACAGAGATCGTAAATAATGCTGAATAATATTTCTTGGAGCGCATTTCTTTAAATTTCTTTAATGTTTGATTATTTCTTTAGCTGAAACTGATCTGTTATCATACCGTCAATACTTTTTTCTTCTAACCAGAAAGGAATGATTTCCTGCCCTTTATGACGCATCACGGATACCAGGGCAGGAGCATCAACCGTAAAACGCCAATGATCATCGGCAAAGATCTCTTTTTCTTCTTCACTGATCATCCCAAGCAGTTGCTGATTGGTCAATTCATTCAACTTCACTGCCGGAACTTCAGAAAATATCCGTTCCAAAACTGTATCCCTAAGCTGTTCCGTTTTAGACGAGAGGAGTGAGGTACCGGGTAACTCCTCCAACAGCTGGTGTAACTCTTTATACAAAAGTGGTGCGGTCTCCGGGCCAAGGGAATTCTGTTCACCATAGTAAGGTTTGTCTCGGTATACATACGGCTTCTTTACATCCCACTGGCTTTTGGGGATTATATAGCCGACCTCGTCATTGGCAAGGCCGATGCCAAAACGGAACTCTCCCTGCATCAGATCGCGCAGAGGTGGCGTTTCCTGGGGATCGACCGGAAAATCCCGGCCGGGTAAGGCCACTATCCCTCCATTCAATATTTCAGGATAGAGCTCTCCCGGGAAAGTGACAAAACTGGCTGGCCCGATGCTCCATACAGTAGCTTCGCTACGTTTTTTCATCCATCCGGTCATATCGGCATCCATTATTCCAAGAGCGGCAGCAAGGCGGAACAGTTTATTTTTCAGAGGAAGTTCAAATGTCTTCGCGCGTAGATTGATGCCTGCTTCTCTCACTTCAACAGCCTTTTCTTCCATCGTACGGAGCACGATCAACCCAAGGGTATCCCCCTGTGCACGAACCTTATCGAACGACGGTTCTACATATACCGTATCAAGGAACGGGTCATGCACTTCCATGCTGGCATGGGTAGTCATTAATCCGCCTATTGCCCCGTTCACATAGAGGGCAACACCGCCGACTCCTTTTCTGACGAGGCTGTCTCCATGATATACCCCTTTCTCTACGGCTTCCCTCAGGTAATGAGGAAAATCAGAGGAAATAAGCAAGTTTTTACTCCACAATGTTTCGGGATGATTGGCCCATTGTATCAGTGTACCAAGCGTTTGTGAGGTCTCGGCATCGGTGACCTGCATCATTCTGAGGCCTTGGTCAATGACATAAGGTTCACGTGTGTCTTCTAAGGTTACCATCCCTTCCGTGAGGTTTTGTGAGAAACGGAGATGGGCAGGTCGCAATGTTTTTACAGCCTCCAAGACAGATTGAACCACCCTCTTCTTTATATACTCTTTCCACTCCTTGTTGACTCCACTCTTAAAGGGTGATTCACCCCATAGACCCAGCAGGTCTGGGGCTTCATGGGTGTGGGTGGATGTAATCACCAGATAGGTGATTCCTGCTTCTTTCGGCAGCATTTTCCGGATATCGATTACCATTGGGTGAAACATACCGATCACATCCACAGCGACAAGTGCAAGGCGGATATTGCCATCATCCAGCACCATTGTACGAGCCCACAGATCGTCATGTACGCCCTGGGCAGCGACTCTGTTCCCAAAACCGGCAATCCAGTAGGTATCAAACTTCCCGTTTCCGTTCAGGTCATCATAGGTGTCTCCTTTCCTCGGTTCGTAACGTGCATTGCTATCCACATCGTTCCATGGCTCCATATATTCCGGCGTGATCGTCACCGCGGCAAAACCGGCATGCATGACCCGGGGTTTTTTGCTTTCTATTTTCAGGTCGACACTATATTCTGGATGACGGTCACGCAGATTATTGTAACCATAGAAACACAGTGCGATAATCAGAACAAGAAGCAAAAACCCTATAATCTTTAGTATCTTCATTTGTTTTGTTTCTCTTTCCTTTGCAATTCAAATAAAGGACGGTAACTAATAACGATAATACCTTCCTCTTCGATTAATTGCTTTAGCCTGTCA
>JBDKRY010000133.1:0-5038 GCA_039683155.1 Proteiniphilum sp. | reverse complement strand
TGTTGAAGCATAATGTGAGCCAGAACAAGTTGTTTTTTATTCTCTCCGGAAAATCACTCGGAGAGTCTTTACGCAGAATGCAATACCTCAGGGAGTATTCCAGATGGCAGAAGTCACAGGCGGAAGAGATTAAAAAACAGAATGCCGAGATCACCGTCAAGAAGGAAGCGCTGGCGAAAGCGAAAGCCGACAAGGAGAAAGCGCTGTTGGCGCTGCAGGCGGAACAACAACGATTACAGAACGAAGAAAAAACAAAGCAGTCAGAAATGACCGCTGCCAGGGGACAACAGCAACAGCTTCAAAAAACATTACAGGAAAAACAACAACGGGCGAACCAGTTGAATGCCCAGATAGAAAAGCTCATTGCAGAGGAGGTGGCACGGCAGGAGCGTGAGGCCGAGGCAAGAAGACGTTCTGAAGAGTCGGAACGCCGCAGGAAAGCCGCCGAACTGGCTGCTAAATCGCCACGGGATACCGAAAGCAGTAAGAAAACCGAAGAGGCTGCCACATCTGCCGCAGAGAAAGAAACCGCCGGAAAAACTGCAGCTCCCCGCATTGAGGAGGGTAGAAGCACAGCCTCTGCTGAAACCTTCAAGCTGTCGAATAATTTTGCGGCAAACAAAGGGAAGTTGCCGATGCCCGTTAGTGGTACAGCATCCATTGTGGGCAATTTTGGTGCCAAGAAACATAGTGAATGGAACGTAACCACCAACAGCAATGGAATCGACATTCAGGCACAAAAGGGAGCTTCCATTCGGTCGGTTTTCGATGGAGAAGTGTCGAAAGTCTTTTCATTCCCGGGGTCAAACACCTGTGTGATTGTGCGTCACGGTGAGTATTATACCTTTTATGCCAATATTTACGATCTATTTGTAAAACAGGGTGATAAGGTGAAAACGGGTCAGTCGCTGGGACGCATTTTTACCGATCCCGATACGAATGTTTCCGTCATGCATTTCCAGTTGTGGCAGAAGACAACCAAATTAAATCCGGCACCCTGGCTCAGTAGATAGTAATTTGGTAGTAATTCGATAGTAATTTGGTAGTTATTCGATAGTAATTCAGTAGTAATTCGGTAGTTACGTGCGCAGCACAAATAACGCGAAGCGAATTACGTGTGCAGCACAAATAACGCGGAACGAATTACGCACGAGGTACAGATATCGGCGCAGTTGAATTACGTGAATGAGAGACAAATATTATAAAAATCAAAAATATGTCGTTGAAAATTCGGCTGATCATTATGAATTTCCTCCAATTTGCTGTTTGGGGGGCTTATCTAACATCCATGTCGCGCTATCTGGGGCCGGCCGGTCTGGGATCACATATCGGAATCTTCTATTCTGTGCAGGGAATTGTCTCTATTTTCATGCCTGCCGTAATGGGTATCCTTGCCGACCGGTGGGTGCCCGCACAGAAGTTACTGGGGATATGCCATCTGCTGGCTGCCACATTCATGCTCGCGTCAGGGTTATACGGCCTTAATACGGGCACCGGGGTCTCTTTTCCGGTAATCTTTACGCTGTATACCCTGAGTGTGGCCTTTTATATGCCCACACTTGCCTTATCCAATTCCGTCGCCTACACGATTCTCGAAAGGGGAGGAATGGATACCGTCAAAGCGTTTCCCCCTATCCGTGTTTTCGGCACCGTTGGTTTTATCTGTACCATGTGGCTGGTGGATGTTATTGGCTATCAAACCTCAGCAATGCAGTTTGTGGTAAGTGCAATTATCGGTCTTGTATTGGGAGTCTATGCTTTTACACTTCCCAATTGTCCGGTCAGTACCGATACAAAAGATAAAACCCTGTTTCAGGCATTGGGGCTGGATGCGTTTAAGTTATTCAAACAACGCAAGATGGCATTGTTTTTTATCTTCTCCATGTTTTTGGGAGTATCCCTGCAGATCACCAACGGCTTTGCCAATCCGTTTATCGCCAGCTTCGAAGCCTTACCCCAATATGCCAATACCTTTGGCGTGCAGCATGCCAACATATTGATTTCACTGTCACAAATATCGGAAGCATTTTGCATCTTGTTGATTCCCTTTTTTATGAAGCGTTACGGAATAAAAAATGTGATGCTCATCGCCATGTTTGCGTGGGTTCTTCGTTTTGGCCTTTTCGGACTTGCAAATCCGGGCAACGGTGTATGGTTACTGATCCTTTCCATGTTGGTTTATGGTGTGGCGTTTGATTTTTTCAATGTGTCGGGATCGCTGTTTGTCGATAAGGAAACACCCCACCATATCCGTGCCAGTGCGCAGGGACTGTTTATGCTGATGACCAACGGGATAGGAGCTACTATCGGAACGCTGGGAGCGCAATGGGTGGTCAATCAGTTTACGCATTGGCAGGATGTGGTGGTCAACGGACAAACGAAATCGCTGATGGTGGGTGATTGGCAGTCAGTCTGGTTTATTTTTGCCGCATACGCCTTGTTGATTGCTATTCTGTTTGCCCTGTTGTTTCAATATAAACATATCCGTGAGAGTTGAGAGCTGCTTAGGGCATCATTACAATCGTTTTCCGGTTACCCTGATTCAGCAGGTTGGCGGCAAAATCCCTGATTTCAGCGGGCGTGGTTGCATTTACGGTATCAATGTACTTCGTATGCATATCTTCCCCGTAGAAATACCGGGTATCAAGGACATTCACCCAGTAGCTGTTTTCTTTCAGGTTTTCGTTGTAACTCTTGTTCATATACTCCTTCACCTTTGAGAAATCAGTTTCACGGGGGCCGTTTGTAGCGATATCCTTCAGTACATCCAGGATGATTTGGTTGAGGTGCTCCATCTTCTCCGGATCTGTGTCGAACATGATCTGGAGCAGCGTCTGTCCTTCCGGATAACGGGAAATAGAACCTCCCGCATAGACGCCGTAAGTTCCCCCTTCCTCTTCGCGTACTGTCTCGGTATATACGATATCCAGAATCTGATCGAACATGCTCATCAGTATCTGGTTCTTCATGTTACGCTCCATGTTGCCGGAGACTGCATTGAAGACAGATGCTTTCGGGTTCTTCATTTCACGAGTAAAAATGTTTTCCTTTTTACCTGGAATGAATGACATCGGTACCCGGGTGAAGTCACCTTTTACGGCCTTACCGGGCAGGGACGCAAGATATTGTTCCACCACAGGACGTACTTTTTCTTCATCGATATTGCCGACAAAAGTAAAGACAAAACTGCCGGGATTGCTGAATTGCTGTTTGTACATCTCCATAATCCGGTCGTAATTGAGTTGCTTTAAATCAGAGGCCTTGGTCCTTGCGGTTAGCGGATTATCGCCATATAGTGCTGCCGTGATGGAATCACTGAGGGCCACCATCGGTTCCGCTTCCTGATTGTTAAGCTGTGTCTCCGTGCGTTGCACGAACGATTGAAATGCATCGATGTCTTTCCGGGGGGCAGTAAAATAGAGATATACCAATTGAAGCATGGTCTCGAAATCCTTGATCGAAGACGAGCCATTGAAGTCCTGCGTGGTGAGGCTGATGCCCGGGCTGGCCGATGCTGTTTTTCCGGCAAGCACCTTGGGCAGGTCGGTAGCGCTGAAATTGCCTACACCACCTATTCGCATCACTGCATTCATCATACTGCTGTTGATTGGATCCTGCAAAGCATATGATGAATATCCGCCTGCACTGGTTCCCGTCATCCTGATCTCATCATCCTTGAAATTGGTATTTTTCAGGATTACTTTCATGCCGTTCTGTAAGGTCCAGACGGTAGCGTCCATTGCCAAATCTTTCTCCTCTTTCGTGATCTTACCCGGAGTGGGCGGTGAAGCCACAAGGGGCTCATCGATCACCTGTTCGGCATAGGGTTCAATGGTTTCGGCCTTTACTGTACGTAACACAGTCAGCAACTCTTCTTCGGCAGGATAGACCAGCCCTTCTTTTTGGGGACCGGTGACTGAGATCACGATGTTCTCATCTCTGATAAGCTGTTTGATGGTCTGGTTAACCGCCTCCACCGGTATATTGGGTGCGACTGCCTGCATAAACTGATATTCGAACTCAATGCCGGGGAAAGGTTCTCCGTCGGTGAAGGCACGCACATATTCCTGTGAATACACAGAGTTCCGTTGCTTATCCCGATTGTTGTAGGCATCTTCATAATCCTTCAGGATATTTGTACGGGCTACTTCGTATTCTGAGGCAGTAAAACCGTACTGTTTCACCCGCTCTGTTTCACGAACCATGGCTGCAAGGGCATCCTTGATCTTATCTTCCGCACTTCCTGCGACCACAGTCCAGGCATCTTTTGTCTTCGCTACGAAGTAATCGTCATCATAAGCATAAGCAGAGGTAAACGGAGCATCCGGCTTTTGTAACATTTCAGCAAAACGCTGATTCATCATAGAGGCGGCAGCATTCAGTATATATTCCGTCAGGTAACCGGCCTGCGTATTTTTCAGCTCCTGCGGCATCGGATCATGTTTGTTAAACATCATGATGCTGGTATTTCGTGCCTCAGGATCAGTGGCTATGGCAACAATAGGGTCCTTGTTGTCGGGAACAGGATAATATTCCCTCGTGGCCCTTTCTGCATCGAGTGGGATGGGAGTGAACAAAGCTTTTATTTTCTGTTCCATCTCGTCCACATTCACATTGCCTACAACAATGATGCCCTGCAGGTCGGGCCGATACCATTTGTGGTAATAAGCCCTGATCTCTTCCGGCTTAAAGTTGTTGATTACGTCGATACTGCCGATGGGCATCCGCTTGGCATACTTGCTGCCGGGATACATCTTGGGAAGCAGCTGATCCCACAATCGCTGTTGTGCTCCGCCACGTGTGCGCCACTCTTCGCGGATCACACCGCGTTCCTTTTCAATCTCTTCTTCTTCCAAAGTAATGGCATGGGACCAGTCGTGCAGCACCAACAGGGCTGAATCCATCAGGTTCTTGTTGGTGGTGGGTATGTTGGTCATAAAATAGACCGTTTCGTCGAAGGAGGTGTAGGCATTGATATTAGTACCGAATTTAATACCATTGTCCTGCAGATAATTGAGCATGCTCTTCCCCGGGAAAT
>JBDKRY010000132.1:0-6170 GCA_039683155.1 Proteiniphilum sp. | reverse complement strand
CATTTTACTGAAGACTGCTCCCGGGGTGCATAAAAAGATACAATCGGCCCAGATCATTTCATTCTACTTATGGGCTGTAGCCCTTACCGTGGTGATCGGCAACGTCACGCAATATGTGCGTTTACAGGACGACGGTAACTATACACTGGAGGTAATCATTGCCGTCACGTCACTGATCATTTGTTTCCTCCAGTTCTATTTCGGCAGAAAAATTGGCACCAGATTCGGACGAACAGTTGCGGGAGGTCAGGGTTTGGGACAAAAGAATACGGTGCTCGCTATCTGGCTTACACAGACCTACCTGAATCCGCTGGCTACACTCGGTCCGGGAACATACGTGCTGTGGCAGAACCTGGTGAACTCATGGCAGATATGGAAAAATGCGAAGAGAAAACATCCAAAATAAATACAGTTCATACAAAATCATCTAACTTTGCCGGCAAAACAGTTGTCAGCTATCCGCGTTCAGCTATCAGCGTTCAGCTTTTTAGCTGGGGTTGATGTTGCTTTCAGCGGTTTGGGTTTTAACTTTCAGCTCTCAGCGGACAGCGTACAATTTCGTTAAAACAAAACAATATCATTAAACGAAACAGTTTCATTCAAACGATACATCTTATTCAATCTCGTTCAACAACAACCTATAACTATCATTCATTAAAAAATCTGTATGAAGAAATTTGTAGTGGCCATATTACTGGCAGGATTGTTTTTCCCGATGCATTTACAGGCGCAAAAAGAGGAAGCGGGCGGAGAGTTCTCTATTGACATAAACCTGCGTCCCCGTTTTGAGTATCGCAACGGGTACAACTATCCGCGTTTAGAGACAGATGACGCCTCTGCATTCATCTCCAACCGGGCACGGTTTGGCGTGAACTTCGACAACGGTTTCCTCTCGGCACGTGTAGCCGCGCAGGATATCTCGGTATGGGGACAAAAACCGCAGAACGATAATGATGGGAGACGTTTTACCCTGCATGAAGCGTGGGCACAGATGAGCCGCAACGGTTACTTCGTGAAGATAGGTCGTCAATCGCTCAATTACGATGATGGCCGCATCCTGTCGGTATCAAACTGGACGCCGTCCGGCATCTGGCACGATGCGCTGAAGCTGGGTTACGAGAATGACCTTCATACGCTTCATCTGATGCTGGCCTATAACCAGTCGAAAGAGCTGACCAATGCAGGAACCTATTATGATGCAGCAGGGCAGCCATACCAGAACATGCAGGCCGTTTGGTATCAGTATCACAACAACACGGGTTTCACTGCTTCCGCCCTTTTTATCAATCTTGGTTTTGAGACAGGCGATCCCGATGCCGAACCCTTGATTTCAGACAAAGTATATATGCAGACAATGGGTACCAACATCGGCTATAAAACCAGCAGCAGGCACATCATGGGCACCGCCTATTACCAGATGGGCAGAAATGTAAGCAATCAGGAGGTAAAGGCTTATATGCTGGCGCTGCGGGGAGGTTACACCCTTAATTCTGTTTTCTCGCTCTACGGAGGCACCGAGTTTCATCCCGGGCAGGATCCAGATTCGGAAAAAAAATCCTATATGGATCTGCTTTATCGTTCTAACCACTCTTTTATGGGTTCGATGGACTATTTCAAAGGAAATGATCCCTACGGCGTTTTCGATAAATATCTCGGCGTTAAATGGAAGGCAGGAAAAAAATTGGGACTGGACCTGGGGTACCATCATTTCACTTCCGATAAACCGATTGATGTGGAAGGAACAGATAGAAAGTTATTGGGTTCGGAAATCGATTTCACCTTCACCTGCCCCATCCGCAAATACATCATGCTGGAGGGGGGTTACTCGTTTATGCTGGCCACGGATGCCATGCCCATCGCAAAAGGTCGCCCCGGCGATCCGGATGCCTGGCAGGACTGGGCCTACGTGAGTCTGACCATCAATCCCACCATTTTCAAAGGCAGGTTCTAGGAGTTAAACTTCAATTGAATAATCTGTTGCTTAAACACGTATGGGAATGCCGTCAGGACGATAAGAAGCTGAAGAGTGAATTATTCAAATAAATCTTTTGTTTTGTGAAATTAAACTTGAAACTCAATAATGCATAATGATACTTTGGTTCAAATTTTTTTCATAATTCTATCCATGATCAAGTTTGTCCGTATAGCCGTTGTACCTGTGCTAACCGGTATTTCACCTTTGCCGTTCAGAAAATCCACAATGCTTTGGATCAGGTAAAACTGAATATTTTCGGGATTCTCTTCCCGAAATTCCTGCTTCCCTTCTTCCGTCTCCAGCACAATAGGCGTAAAGTCGAACGTGGAGCAGGTAAGTTTCCCCTTTGTGCCAACGAAATCGATTTGATCGGTACGGCTTTCTTTATGGGCGACGAAACTCCAGCTGCCGCTTCCCAACACGCCCGACTGAAACCGGAAGGCTGCGGTAAGCGTATCCTCAACATCATAGAGTCCTCCTACATTGGCCGCAAACCCGTGCACATCGGTGACCGGGCCGAACAGGTAATCGAGCAGATCGAGCTGGTGTGAGGCCAGGTCGTAAAAATATCCTCCTCCGGCAATCTCTTTTTTCACCCGCCATGGAAGGTTGTTCCGGTCATAATCAGCCGGATAGGGCGGTATGGCGAACCGTATTTGTACGGTGGAAACTGTGCCAGGAACGCCGTCGTCAATCAACTGCTTCACCCGCCGGAAATAGGGTAATGTGCGTCGGTAGTAGGCCACAAAGCAGGGAATGCCGGTTTCTTCGGAGACACGGTTTATCTGAAGACATTCCGCATAAGAGGCAGCCATCGGTTTTTCTACATACACCGGCTTACCGGCCCTCATCGCGGCTATGGCATATTCCGCATGGGAGGCGGGAGGCGTCGCCACATAAACCGCATTCACCTGCGGATCGTTGATCAGATCCTGTGCATTGTCATACCATTTCCCGATACCATGCCGTTCAGCATAATCTTTCGCCTTATCGATGTTGCGTCGCATAACGGCAACCACATCCGAACCCTCCACCTTGCTGAAGGCCGGCCCGCTTTTCTTCTCGGTGACTGAACCACAACCGATAAATCCCCAGTGTACCATAAATGAGATTAATATATTATTTGTTTCGTTGTTATTTGTGCTTCGCACGTTATTCAACTGCGTCGTTATTCACTTCGTGTCATTCGGCTGCGCCGTTATTTGCGCTTTGCGAGAAACAACTGAATTACTACCGAACTACTACCGAATTACAACCGTATTACTACTGAATTACAACCGTATTACTACTGAATTACAACTGAATCACTACTGAATCACAACTGAATCACAACTGAATCACTCCCAAATAACCATAATTGAATCCCCTCCGAAAAATCATCTTTGTTCTTTTTATCCATCGCAATTGATTGAAAATCAATGGCAAATTTATGAAAAGATTGTCCTTTTCGGGATTTTCGAAGCAGGCTCATAATTCAATTTACAAATTCAAAATCTTTTCTCTTCCTGTAGGAAAAAATACCCGGTATGCTAATCAAAAGAAAGGCGACTGCAATATACAAAAAAACAGAAGACATACTCTCTGTTTGTCCGTAGGAGTGCATACCGCTTAAAAAATAGTTTACACCGAGGAACGTCATCAACACCGAAGAGAAAGCCAGCACCGACAACAGATTGAAGACCCATGGGTTATTCCATTTTTTTACCAGATGCATGTGGGTGACAACTGTATATGCCACAATGGTGATCAAGGCCCAGGTTTCCTTGGGATCCCAGCCCCAGTAGCGGCCCCACGACTCGTTTGCCCATACAGCCCCCAGGAAAGTGCCGATTGTCATCAGGGCAAGGCCCACCAGAAGCGACAGGTTGTTAATGAGACCCAGTTCTCTGATACGGTAAGACAGAAGCGTATTTTTCTTAAAGAAAGCCATGATCGACAGATTGGTTATTCCCAGCAGGAAACTGATGCCGAAAAATCCGTATGCCGCCACGATTACTGCCACATGGAACATCAGCCAGGGCGATTTTAGCACTGGCACCAGCGTACTGATCTGCGGATCCATCCAGTTGAGGCCGGAGACAAAGAGGATCACTCCGCCAAAAAGTGTGGCGAGCGCCAGCGTGAGGGCATTCTTACGGCCAAAGATGAAGCCCGCCAGTACCGTAGCCCAGGCAACATAGACCATGGTCTCGTATGAATTGCTCCAGGGTGCATAACCGGAAATGTACCAACGCATTGCCATACCGGCAATATGATAAATAAACAGGGCTGCAATAAACAAGATGAGTGTAAATATCCCGTTGCGGATCCATTCCTGTTTCCGCAATATCTGTATAAAAGCGAGCACCAAAAGGGCTCCCCCAAAAATGAAATAACCTGTTTTGCAGCGGTTAAAGATATTCATCTGATTGTAGCGGACTTCGGCCATAATTTTTTTTGGGTGAATCAAGGAAGCTTTGTCGTTGATCTGCTGATATCGGATGATTGCATTCAGCATCTCTTCAGGTTTGCTCCAGTCGCCGCTTTGAAGAGATTCTCTTATTTCGGTCAGATATCCGTCGAATGCATGCGATACAAACAGCGAATCGGCACCGGAAAAAAGGGAAAGGTCGTCGCCGGACGCATACCAAGTATGTGAAGGATCGCCAGGATGAGGAAAAATGCCGGGCATGGTATGGTTGAGCAACTGGTAGACAATATTTACCCTTTCATCTGCCTTGATCAGATTCTTATCGGCTGCACTGCGCTCAGCGGGAGGACGATGATAAATTTCCTGCAAATGGGGCAGCAGGCGATAGTTTCCCTGATGATCAAAAAAATGGGCATAGGGAGCATGCTTCTTCGGGAGATTATACTGGATACTAATCTGTTCATCGGGCAAAGCGATGAGGGGAACCTGCATCCACATTTGGGGCATGGTCAGCAAACCGAGCAGAAACTGATCGGAATTCAGCTTCCCAATCGATTGCGACTGCGAAACTTTTCTGAGTATCTCCGCCGAGAAGGTGTTCATGGGCATCACCCTTCCGCGAAACTGTACGGGAAGCGCGCCAAACCGCGCGGCATGATCTGTGGGGATGCTTTTCTGCTGCACCATTTCCATCATGCGATTGCCGGACATCGCAGAACCAGCTGATGTTAAACTATCGCGCGGGGTTTGCCCCAGCCCGGCAAGCGGAAGCAACGTGAACACCAAAACGACAGACAGCGTTTTCACATGCATTCTCGTTTCCCGTAACTGCCGCCCCAGTTTCCGAAATCGTGAATTCGGCATAAAAAACATCAGCATGAAACCCATCAGCAACAGGAAGTATCCGGAATAGGTGATGGTTCTGCCTGCCACATCTTTGTTCACAGAAAGAATGGTACCCAGCTCATCCTGGTCGTAGGATGCCTGGAAAAAAAGATATCCTTTCAGATCCAGCACATTGTTCATGAAAACAGTCGCCTCTCTCATTTCTCCGTCCACATGCACCCGAAAATCGCTCTCGTAGGAAGAGGGACTTTGTGAACCTGGATATCGGTTCAATCTAAAATCAGTCAGTTCAAGCACAAAAGGCATAGTCTCTGTTTTAGTCCCTCTCGAAGTATGCATCACCATCTGATCCGTCTTCTCTCCTTCACGGATATGCACCTGCCCTTCTTTTCCGAACAAAAAAGTAGTCAATGCTCCCCCAAGGATAACGATCAAGGCGACATGGACGACGATCATTGTCCATTTTTTGCGTTGGATATAGTTATATCGGACCAATATCAACAAAAAATTCATCACCAGCAAAAACTGCAGAAAAATAAATAAGGGGGAATAGTAGATGAGCATCCTGGCTGCCTCCATGCTCATCTGCTTCTCCACGAATGTGGCTGTTGCCAGTCCGGTTGCATAGATCAGCAACAGCACAATACTGGTTTTATAGGAGGATAAGGAATGTATCAGTTTATCCATTTGTTAATTATTCGTTTGGGCTTGTTTTGATGATTTACCAAAATGAGCGAAAGAAATTTATCCTCCGCTCATTCGACTATGTATGTGTGGCAGGAATCAGCAACCATCAGGCTTCTTCCCACTGTTTACGCAGCAGCTCCAATGCGGCAGGTACCACCACTGTCCGGTCACCCTGACACCCGCACTCGAAGCTGACGTACTTGTCGTAGCCCAACATCCTGAGGCCTTTGAAGCCGTTCACATAGTTATCGG
>JBDKRY010000131.1:0-2756 GCA_039683155.1 Proteiniphilum sp. | reverse complement strand
TTTTTCATCGGTTCCGCCATTCGTCTGAGATCTTCACCTGAAATCCAGCCGTTGTGCCAGGCGATCTCTTCCAGACAGGATATTTTGAGTCCCTGCCGTTTCTCCAGCACTTCAATAAACGTGGATGCTTCCGAGAGTGAATCGTGGGTGCCGGTATCCAGCCATGCAAAACCTCTCCCGAATCGTTGTATCTGAAGCTTCCCTTCGTTCAGGAAAGCCTGATTCACCGTAGTTATCTCCAGCTCACCGCGTGCCGATGGTTCGATCTGTTTCGCTATCTCCACCACTCGGTTGGGGTAGAAATACAATCCGGTCACTGCCCAATTGGACTTCGGTGCGGCAGGTTTTTCT
The DNA here is from genome assembly GCA_039683155.1 of Proteiniphilum sp. GTDB lineage: Bacteria > Bacteroidota > Bacteroidia > Bacteroidales > Dysgonomonadaceae > Proteiniphilum. Next base: position 2,405 of record JBDKRY010000131.1, on the reverse strand, counting down.
TCAATACTTATGACCTGCCCCTTCTCATCGAATTCGGCAACGCCATACCGTTCGGGGTTGTTCACATAATAACCGAATACCGTAGCCAATCCATTATTTTCGGCATCGGCCACTGCCTTTTTCAACAAGGCAGGGAAGCCGTTTCCATAGAAAATATTATCACCCAGCACCAGGCAGGCAGCATCGTTTCCAATAAATTCTTTCCCAATAATGAACGCCTGTGCGAGGCCATCGGGACTGGGTTGCTCCGCGTAGGTAAACTGCACTCCATAGTCGGCTCCGTTGCCCAGTAAACGCCGGAATCCGGGCAGATCAACCGGTGTGGAGATTATCAGGATATCCCTGATGCCTGCAAGCATCAGGGCAGAGATGGGGTAATAAACCATTGGTTTATCAAAAATAGGAAGCAGCTGTTTAGAGACTCCCTTGGTAATGGGATATAATCTTGTGCCGGAACCTCCGGCTAATACAATACCTTTCATAATCAATACGGTTTCTACAAAGGTGTAAAATTCATTTTAATCATTTGTGCTTCGCACGGAATCCGCTTCGCGATATTCGTGCTGTGCACGTAACTATTGAATTACTACCGAATACCTATTGAATCAGATCAGGGCGGAGCCGCTGGGTACGCTCTAACGACTGATTATGACGCCATTCAGCGATCATCCGTTCATGTCCCGAAAGAAGCACTTCCGGCACTTTCCAGCCATTATACTCTGCCGGCCGGGTATACACGGGCGGAGCCAGTAATCCATCCTGAAACGAATCGGAAAGAGCAGATTGCTCATCGCCAATGGCGCCGGGAATCACTCTTACGACTGCGTCGGCAATCATGGCTGCAACCAGTTCTCCACCGGTAAGTACAAAATCACCAATGGATATCTCCCGGGTGATGAGGTGTTCCCTCACCCGGTAATCGACTCCCTTGTAGTGTCCGCAAAGGATAATGATATTTTGCATCAGGGAGAGCTCATTGGCTGTGGTTTGGGAGAACTGTTCACCGTCGGGTGTGGTAAAGATCACCTCATCATAATTGCGTTGCGCCTTCAGATACGAGATGGCACGGTCTATCGGTTCAATCTGCAGCACCATCCCTGCCTCCCCGCCAAAGGGATAATCATCCACCCGTTTATGTTTGTCGAGCGTATAATCGCGCAGGTTGTGGAGGCCGAATTCCACCAGTCCTTTTTCCTGTGCACGCTTCAGAATACTCGTGTGTAGTGCGCCCTCAATCATTTCCGGCAAAACGGTAATAATATCAATCCTCATCTTTTGTGATACCCAACAACTAACTTTTTGGCTTAAAACCTGAAAACTAAATTTTACGTTCAGGCCAATGATCAATTAATGATCAAAAATAGGAGAAAAAAGTCTTACCGCAAAATCAATTTCCGGCAGGGGGCGTGGTACCCTGCTGCTGACCGCTCTCTCCCTGCATCACATCTTCGTTGGTGATACTGCGCTGTACCTTTTTCATAGATGACTTCAAGTCGCCAAACCGGTAGGTAACGCTCAGTCGGAAGTTGCGCATGGGGTTCATAAATTCGTTTTTCTGGGTAAACCCTGCACCGGTGGTGGTAGAAGTGAATGCCCTGTATTTAGAAAACAGATTCTGCATGTTGAGCGCCAGGTCGAGTTTTTTATCCAGGAGACTTTTTTGCAGACTGAAAGAATAGAAATAGAACGCCGACTGTTCTGTCTGCAACTGAATACGGTTCAGAAATAATCCCCCGTTGGCTCCCACCCTGAAATCTTTGGGGAAGGTGAAGGTAAGCCCCCCGAATGCACGTCCGGAGAAGCCGCTGTTTTTCAATTCGCTGTTCTCTGTGCTCCGGATATCGGTATAATTTACCCCTCCGTTGAGGTAGGTACGGATCATCTGGGTAGGGGTCCAGCTCACATATACATTCGTTCCTACAGTCTGGTTTCGCCCGATATTGTCGTAGGTGTTGTGTGTCACGCCATTCTCAACAAAACTATAGCCGGTGACGGCATTTTTGGCGAAAGAGTAGTTGAGGGTAAGGTTAAAGTTCAGCTTTTGTGAGAAGGAGCCGTAATTGATGTTGAAGTTGTGCTGCTGCTCCGCATCGAGCCGGGGATTTCCATAGCTGATATTGTTCGGATCCGCATCATTGACATAAGGATTCAGATACCAAATACCCGGGCGGGAGATGCGCATGTTGTAGCCTCCGCGCAGTGTCTGCGTCATCCCCAGCTGGTAAGAGAGCGTAACCGATGGTACAAGGTCGAAGAAGTTGGTGTGTACAATGGTATCGAGATCGTTGCTCATGAAATGAATCTCCTGTTGCGTCTGCTCACCACGCAATCCCAGCTTCATCCCGATTTTTCCCGCTTTGTACCCGTAACCGGCATAACCGGAAATGATGTTCTGGGTATGATCC
>JBDKRY010000130.1:0-27898 GCA_039683155.1 Proteiniphilum sp. | reverse complement strand
TAAAAGATAAAGTTTAAATTAAACAATTGTACCTTTTGAGTACGTTAATTATCTATAGAACAGTTACGGTCTTGATTTTTATCAGGCGGCGTATAAAATCACAAGTTTTTTATGTAAGTTTGCTATTTAATTTGCATAGTTTTTCTCAACAATTATCCTAAATGAAATACTACCAAAATGTATACCGTGTAGATTACAATTAAAAAAGAGAGATTAACAGGGGTTTTAATGAATCTTTGCGCTATAAATATCTTCAAATATGTCCGATCAAAGTCTTCAGCTTATCCAAAGTAAAATATATGAAATCCGGAATGAACCGGTAATGATTGATCGTGATCTGGCCGAAATGTATGGGATAGAGACCCGTGTACTAAATCAGGCCGTGAAACGAAATATTGATCGGTTCCCTTCTGATTTCATGTTTCAGCTAACTGAAGAAGAGTTCAAACATTGGAAATCACAAATTGTGATGTCCAATTCTATCAATATGGGACTCAGGCGCCCACCTTATGTCTTCACTGAATTAGGTGTGGCAATGCTTAGTAGTGTACTTAATTCCAAGGTCGCTATTCAGGTAAATATAGGGATTATGAGAGCGTTTGTATACGTTCGCAGAACACTTTCAAACCAATCTAAAAATGGAGTTCCTGAACTTCAAAAAGAAGTCATTGAGCTGAAAGAATACATTGAAGCTGTATTTTCTGACTATAATGATATTAACGAAGACACACGCGTGCAACTTGAGCTAGTCAACCAAACTTTGGCAGAATTACAAATGGCAAATAAACAGATTGCTTCAAAGCCTCGTAGGCAAATTGGATTTATTCCCGATAATAGAGAAGAACGCGCGAAATAAAATCTTCATCCATGGCAGTTTCAGACATAAGCAACAATGATAATTGGTAACTATAGATAATCCTGTATGAACGAACACCCCGGTCATATCATACATGAAATCACTCCGTTGTCGGACAAGGATTGCTTTTATATTGCCGACCGGAGGAAATCGGAATTTACCTACCCATTACATTCCCACAGCGAGTTCGAGATTAATTATATTGAAAATGCCGAGGGGGTAAGACGCATTGTGGGCGACTCCGTTGAGATCATCGGTAAGTACGACCTTACGCTTATCGCAGGTGAGGAGCTGGAACACGTATGGGAACAGTATCAATGTACCTCAAAAAACATCCGGGAAATCACCATCCAGTTCTCCAAAAACCTCTTTTTCGGTAACTTCATTAACAAGAATCAGTTTAGCAGCATCCGGCAGATGCTGGGCAATGCGCAGAAAGGAATCAACTTCCCCATGGAGACCATCATGAAGGTCTATCCGATGCTCGACACACTTTCTGCAGAGAAGTCGGGCTTTCATGCGGTGATCAGACTGTTAACCATCCTCTATGAGCTCTCCCTTTGTGACAACTACCACCCACTGGCCAGTTCCTCCTTCGCCCATATAGAGGAAAATACCGACAGCAGAAGGGTACGCAAAATCTATGAGTATATTAATCACCACTACAGGGAGGAGATTCGGCTGGAAGATCTGGCTGGTATTGTGGGAATGACACCGGTGGCCCTGAGTCGTTTTTTTAAATTGCGTACCGGCAAAACCGTTTCCGATCATATCATCGATATCCGATTGGGCAATGCTACCCGGCTGCTGGTGGATACCACCAACTCAATCGGTGAAATCTGTTATGATTGCGGATTTAACAACGTGTCCAATTTCAATCGCATCTTTAAAAAAAGAAAAGATTGCTCCCCTAAAGAGTTTCGTGAGAATTACCGGAAGACCAAAATGGTCATTTGATTTTTTCGTTAAAATAATGCAATCATTATTTCTCTTGTGATTTATTGTCTTTTCTTTTAAAACCCGTTTTTTTTGAAGATTCTGTGCAATCTGTTAATAGATAAGCTTCTGATTCTTGAACAATAAACGCGAGTACACATTTTTTGTAAAGAAAGTATTAAAATAAGATAAGATAATATTTAAATCTTCTGCGCGTTGACCCTACATTTGTACACTGGAATGTAATTTTTTATTAATGACTTATGTATATGAAAAACATCTTTGTGTTATGCATGGCTCTGATCATGAGTTTTCAGCTGATGGCACAACAACGAAGGGTCTCGGGTACCATCGTTGACAGCAGGGACCGTTCTCCCATGATAGGTGCCAATATCAAGGAAAAAGGAACCACCAACGGTACCGTGACCGATATCGAAGGAAGGTTCACCCTGAACCTGACCTCCTCTAATCCGGTACTGGTGATCTCCAGCATCGGGTATGAAACACTGGAGGTGACCGTGGGCAATCGAACCACCCTCAACCTCGAAATGAATGAAGACACTGAGTTGCTTGACGAGGTGGTGGTGGTCGGATATGGAACCATGAGAAAAAGTGATATCTCCGGTGCCTCGGTAACCGTGGGAGAGGATGCCATCAAGGGATCGGTGATCACCAACCTCGACCAGGCACTCCAAGGACGGGCAGCGGGTGTCACATCCGTGATGACCTCCGGTGCTCCCGGCTCCTCCGTTTCTGTTCGGGTGCGTGGACAGGCAACGATCAACGCCAACGCGGAACCCCTATATGTGATCGACGGGGTGATTGTACAGGGCGGGGGTCGTAGCGGTGCTGACTTTGGCTTGGGTGATGCACTGGGCAACAGCCCCATATCTATCATCTCCCCCCTTTCCACCATCAACCCATCAGATATCCTTTCGATGGAGATCCTGAAGGATGCCTCCGCCACCGCCATCTATGGGGCTCAGGGCGCCAATGGGGTGGTGTTGATCACCACCAAGCGCGGTAAGGCGGGTGAAGCCAGGTTCAGCTACGAAGGGATGTATGGACTGCAGCGTCAGGCGGCTCGTTTAGACATGATGAACCTGCGGGAGTTTGCCGGGTACAGCAACCAGGTATCTCTTTCAGATAACCGTCCCGAGTTTGCAGATCCATCGCTGCTGGGCGCCGGTACCAACTGGCAGGATGCCGTATTCCGTCATGCACCGATGCATCAGCACCAGCTCTCCGCACAGGGAGGTACCGATGCGGTGCGTTACTTTCTCTCCGGCTCCTTTATGGAGCAGGATGGTACCATCATCGGCACCGAGTTCAACAGATACTCTTTTCGTTCTAACCTGGATGCACAATTGAAGAAGTGGCTCAAGATCGGACTCAATGCCATGTATTCGCAGACCGACGAGCGTCTCGGACTGGCCGACAGCCAGGAAGGTGTGATTAACTACTCACTGCTGACCCCTCCCGATATACCGATCTACGATCTCGACGGTAACTACGCCTCTGAGATTCGTGAAGGATATACCCGAATCAACCCCATTGCCATGGTGCTCGACGAGGATATCCTGCTGGGAAGAAACAAGCTGAACGGTAGCATCTTTGCAGACATCACTCTCACAAATCTGGTATGGCACAGCGAACTGGGTTTCGATATTGGCAGCACACGCGGCGAACGTTTCGAACCGGCCGTACGGTACGGCAACTGGAGCAGGGATAAGAACATGAGCTCCATCCAGAAGAACGACAACCGCTTTTGGCAGCTGAAGAACTACCTCACCTATTCCGGGAACCGGGATAAACACGACTATACGGTGATGCTGGGGCAGGAGATGTGGGAGTCCTCCTATGAGTTCCAGAGTGTGACTGCCTCCTCGCTGCCTTCAAACGACATCAAGAACCCCAGCCTCGGTACCGACCCGCTGATCACCTCCGGCTTTGGCAGCTCTGCCATGGCCTCCTTCTTCGGTCGTGCCACCTACAACTTCGACGACCGTTACATGGGTACCTATACCTACCGCCGCGACGGTTCCTCTAACTTCGGACCCAAGAACCGTTGGGCCGGTTTCCACGCTTTCGCCGCTTCATGGCGTTTCACGAACGAAGCATTCTTTGAACCACTTTCTGAGGTGATGAACAACGGTAAACTGCGCATCGGCTGGGGACAAACAGGTAACGCCAACATCGGGGGATACCGTTGGGGCGCCGCTATTGCCCGTATGCCGTCCGGTCTCGGGCTCGGCTATCGCCAGTCGAATATTGCCAACCCCTATATCAAATGGGAGACACAGGAACAGTGGAACCTCGGTCTCGACCTCAACTTCCTCGACAACCGCATCGGCCTGGTGGTTGATGCATACGATAAAACCTCGAAAGATATGCTGATGCCGCTACAGCTACCATCCTACATGGGTACCCGCGGTAACGCCTCCTCAGCATTGGCCGCTCCTTATGGTAACTATGGCACCATCAATAACAAAGGGATCGAGTTTACCCTCAATTCTCACAACCTGACTGGTCCTTTCAAGTGGGATACAGAGTTCCAGATCTCCTTCAACAAGAACAAGCTGGTGGCTCTCGATGGTACCGACGCGGTACATATTGAAGGATACGGACAATGGAGCGACGTGGTCTCCATCACCAATGTGGGCGAACCGCTCTACAACTTCTACGGTTACAAGGTGGCGGGTGTCTACAAGGATCTGGAGGATCTGCAGAACTCACCCAAACCGGAGAAGTACCCTACCGACGGTGTCTTCAACCGTTACAACACCACCTGGGTGGGTGACCTCAAGTTTGAGGATCTGAGCGGACCGGATGGTGTGCCCGACGGTGTGATCGATACCTATGACCGTACCAATATCGGTTCCCCGTTGCCCAAATTTACTTTCGGCATGACCAACAGCTTCAGTTATAAGAACATCGACCTGTCGATCTTCTTTAATGGATCTTACGGCAATAAGGTGTTCAACTACACCGCCATCAACCTCTCCAACATGAAGAGTGCTTGGGATAACCAACTGCGGTTCATCACCGAGCGTGCCAACCTGGTGCCAATCGATCCCAACAAGAGCTATCCTATCACCGTGAATGGCAATACCATCTATGAATGGGTAGACGATATCACCAATGTGAGGGTATCCAACCCTGACACGCGCATCCCGCGGGCGATTGCAAATGACCCGAACGACAACGACCGTATCAGCGACCGTTATATCGAGGACGGCTCCTATCTTCGCATTCGCAACATCACGCTGGGATATACTCTTCCCGCATCGGTAGCACGCAAGTGGATGCTGGAGAACATCCGGGTTTACGCCAACATCCAGAACCTCGTGACCTTCACCAACTACACAGGATACGATCCCGAGATCGGAGGCAGCACCGCCAGCCAAAATGTCTTCGGACTGGATAACGGACGTTACCCTTCACCACAAGTCTATTCATTCGGTATAAGTCTCTCGTTTTAATCACTTTCAACATGTAAAAGGATATGAACACATATAGTATCATCACAAAAAGTTTCATTCTTACCGTCATGCTGCTCCTGCTGTCTGGCTGTGAGGATTTCCTCAACCGTCCTACGGAAGACAACTATACGGTAGACAGTTTTTACAAGACAGATGAACAGTGCTTTCAAGCTGTCAACCCGGTCTACAACTCCCCATGGTACGACTTCCAGCGAGGCTTTTTCAAAGTGGGAGAGGTGCTTTCGGGCAACTACTACTGGGGATCTTCTCCCTATCTCACCTTCACCATCAATTCCACCGATGAGGATCTGGTGAATATGTCAGCTTCCCTCTGGTCGGTGAACGCCTATTGCAACGGCATTATCGAAAACGTGGACATGAAGGCCGGTCCCGATGTGAGCGAAACTGCAAAACACACTGTCAAGGGAGAAGCGCTGGTATGGAAGGCGATGGCTTACTTTTACCTGGTGCGAACCTTTGGAGCGGTACCCATTATCCACAACAACTCGGCCATGATTTCTGCTGGTGACTACAATGGTGTCTACAAGGCTACCATCCCCAATGTCTATGAATACATCATCATGACGCTAGAGAAAGCGATAGAATGGCTGCCAGAGAGCAACGACCCGGGACGGATCGACCGCTATTCGGCCTATGGCCTGCTCTCAAAGGTATACCTCTCCAAGTCTGGCTACGGAATGAGCGGCAGCCGCAACCAGGATGACCTGGACAAAGCAGCCCTTTATGCAGGCAAGGTGATCGAGGAGAGCGGGCGCAGCCTGCTGCCGGTATATTCCGATATCTTCCGCCTGAAGAACAACTTCAGCGAGGAGAGCCTGCTGGCATGGCACTGGGTGGTTTCCAACCAGTGGACCTCGCAGAACACCCTTCAATCGGACCTTGGGATCGTTGGTTTTGACGAGTATGGTGCCACCTGGGGTGGATATGCCGGGCCCTCGGTCGACCTGCAGGATGCTTTCGGTGAGAACGCCCTGAGCCTTACCCGCAACAACGTTGATGCCCGCCGTAAGGCCACCATGATGATGGTTGGTGATAAGTATGATTACTTCTGGGTGGACAAGGGTGGCTTTGACTACACCGAATTTGCCGTGGAGAGCATGGAGTATCAGAGCCCAGTGGGCGCCAACGAGGTGAAACATCTTGTGGGCAACGACAACGATCATAAAATTGGCATCGGCCATTCTATGGCCCGTATGGCTACAAGCCTGAGCACGCACCTGTTACGGCTCGCCGATGTCTACCTGATCTATGCCGAGGCAGTGTTAGGCAACAATGCTTCCACTACCGATCCGAAAGCGCTCAAGGCATTCAATGATGTACGGGGTCGCTCCCTGCAGGGTTACGAGCCCAAAACCTCCATTACCTGGCAGGATATTTGGAAGGAACGTCGACTGGAGCTGGCCTGTGAGGGGGATCGCTGGTACGACTACGTCCGCTGGCACTATTACGAACCAGCTAAAGCAATCGCCGAGATCAAGGCACAGCGCAGGAACCAGTACATCGGACTGGGTCAGTACTACAAGACAGGTGTACTGGATCCGGAGGTGACCTACTACGATACCAGTGCTGCCGCTCCCAACGTGACCGACGCCCACTTTCAGCTGCCCTTCCCGGATACCGACCTGACCATGAACCCAAACCTGTTGCTGGATCCGGTGGAATTTGATCTGTCGAACATTCAATATTAACTTAGAGGAGATGTATCAATATGAATAAGATAATTACAGAAAAAACGGGATGGTCACTGCTGCTGCTACTGATCGCCCTCTTCACCTTCGGCATGCAGTCGTGCAACGACAACCCCGACAAGTTTGAGCTGACCGACGGGATCCCCGAGGTCTATTACGTGCGCATTCCCAATCCAGAGTCGGCAGACTCACTGCTGGTACGCGCTTTCATGGATAACAGCATCGTGCTGGTGGGGAAGAATTTGACCAGCATCCGTGAGATGTGGTTCAACGACAGGAAAGCGGTGCTCAACTCCAGCTTCATCACCGACAACTACTTGTTTGTTACCGTTCCCAAGGAGATACCCGATGTGGTGACCGACAAGATCTACATGATCACAAAGAACAATGATTCCATCACCTACGACTTCGGCGTACAGGTACCTGGTCCGGTGGTTACACGTATTTCCTGTGAATACGCACATGATGGCGATGAGGCGATCCTTTATGGTGATTACTTCATCGACGACCCTAATGTGCCGCTCACCATCACCATGGCGGGAAACATCCCTGTTACGGAAATTATCAGTATCGAGAAGACCATGGTCTCTTTCCGCATCCCGGAGGGAGCACAGAAGGGATACCTCAATGTGAAGTCGATATATGGAAACGGTCGCTCTAAATTTCAGTTCCGGGACGATCGCGGCATGATTCTCGACTGGGACAACCTCAACGCCAACGGCGGATGGCGTGCGGGCAAAATCAAGAACAGCGATCCGGAAGGGATCAGCGGTAACTATGTATACTTCACAGGAGCACTGGACGGTGACCCAACGAAAGACTGGGCAGAGGATGACTTCTCCTTCAACCTTTGGGGAACGGCTAACGGAAGACCGCAGGGAGACCTCTTTTCCTCGGATCCGGCCAACTCAACACTCAAGTTTGAAGTCAATGTGACGCAGCCCTGGTCTTCTCTTGCGCTTCAGATGATCTTCACTCCCTGGTCCACCAGCGGCACCAACGGATATATAGCCGATGGTACAACACCGCGCGGTCTCTGGAGACCGTGGGAGAGCACCGGATCCTACCAGACCGATGGATGGGTGACCGTTTCCGTGCCATTGACCGAGTTCAAGTACGATCATGCCGGTGGTACGCTCGAGATGGCACCCAAAGGAAACTACGGCGGACTCACTTTCTTTGTTTACCACGGAGGGATCACCGGTACGTCTTGTACCCCCTATATCTGCATTGACAATATCCGAGTTGTTCCGAATGAATAAATAACAGAAGATTATGAAAAATATAGTTACCAGAAATAACAGATGGTCCGGCTTGCAACTTCTTGCCATGCTGCTGTGCGGCCTGTTCATGTTACCGTCTTGCGAGAAAGAGGAGATGAACAATAATCCCCTGCTGCAATCATTCGGACCTTCCCCCGCACTACGTGGAGGTGAATTGCGATTTATTGGGCAGAACCTTGGAGAGGTGACTACAGTGATCTTCCCCGGACTTGCCGGTGGCACGGTGGAGGTGACCGATATCATCATGGTGAATGAACGGGAGATCAAGGTCGTGATCCCGCAGGAAGCAGGCGTGGGAATTGTTGTTCTGAAAACCAGACAGGGTGAGATCAAAACCATCACCCCGATCACCTATTCGGAACCTATTGCCATCAGCAAGGTCTCTCCCTTGAAAGTAAAGGCGGGAGAGACGCTCACCATTGAAGGTGATTACCTCAACCTGATCAAACGAATAATCTTTTTCGACAATGTGGCGGTAGAAGCCGCTGACTTCCTGCCGGGACAGACACGCAAGAAACTGCAGGTGGTAGTGCCCACAGAGGCTCAGACGGGGAAGATCATCATCTCCAACGGAGAAGATATCCCCATCGAGGTTTACTCCCAAGATCCGGTACAGGTGGTGCTTCCGACACTTACTTCCCTGTCTCCCGAATTAATCAGGCCGGGAAATGAATTAACCATTACCGGTAAGGATTTCGACCTGGTGGCTGCCGTCAAATTCGGAGGCGAAAAGGTGGTGACTGCGTTTAACGTGAACGAAGCACTGACCGAGATCAGGGTGGCTGTACCTGCCGATGCGCAGGACAGCACGGTGGTACTTATCGCGAAATCGGGAGTGGAGATATCCAGCATTGCCACGCTTGTCACAGTGGTTCCTTCTGCGATCAGTCTTTCCTCCACAGTCATCAGGAACGGCGGTACATTCACCCTGACGGGAAAAGATATAGATCTGGCATCAGCAGTGATGTTTGGAACACTGGAGGCCGAGGTGACCCTACAAACAGCCACTTCCATAACGGTGGTCGTACCCGATGAGGCATCCGCCACGACAGCAACCCTGCAGACCCTTTCAGGGAAAACGGTTGATACTCCTGCTTTCACCTACGTGAAGCCGGAAATTGTCTCTATCACCCCCGCGACGGTGATGGCAGGCAATGAGGTTACCATCACTGGCAGCGACCTGGATCTGATACGCAGCGTGATCTTCCCCACCACCCAGAAGTCGGTGAATGTGGAACCATCATCTGCAACAAGTTTTACGGTGGCTGTGCCTTCGGATGCCACCACTGGCGAGGTAACCTTTGTCACCGTGAACGGCAGCGAGGTGATGTCACCCACAGCGCTCATAGTCACTCCGGCAGATATTCCGGTGGTATTACATATGCCTGAAGCTGTTAAGCCGGGTGCCCTGCTGGTGATTGAGGGTACCAAGCTCAACCTGGTAGAGACGGTGATGTTTGAAAACAATATCAAAGCCACGCAGTTTGGGTTACGCTCGGCTACCCTTCTGGAGGTCTATGTGCCTGAGGATGCTGTGCGGGGAGTAAACAACGTTCAGTTGCTGACATTTGCCGGGAAGACGGTGATCGCCCCCGTGAAGGTGTCAGGCACCGATCCGGTGCTGCCCACCTCGGTGATGATCACGAACTTCGACGGGGGCGGTAACTCACAGTCCACTTGGGGCGGATCCTTCACATTCAGTAATCCTGCGGTAGATCTGAACGGCACCGCCGCTATGATCGGCAAAGCAGGTGTCACCACCGGATGGGACTGGATGTGGGCCGCCAACTGGGGCGATATTCCTTCTCTCGAAAATCCCGGAAAATATGTGCTCAAGATGGATATCTGTATTACAAAACCGGTACCGGGGATCTCAGTGGGCATGTGCCTGCGGGGATGGGATGTATCGGTCAGCTTGGGCAATATCTTCGCCAATTCCACCAACGGCATGTGGGAAACACTCACTTTAGATTTACTCAATTCCGGTATGGTGATCGATGGTTCCGGCGATTGGGGTCTTTATCTAAACGGAGAGAATACCACCTATGACTTCTCAGGTATCATGATTGATAACCTGCGGTTTGACCTGAAATAATTTGTTCCTGATTACAGATACCAAAGAGGGGAGTGATCTCCCCTCTTCGCTCTGTTCCTTTGAACCAGTCCGATATGAAGTATATTACCACGTTCTTGCTGCTGTTTCTGTTCCTTGCCTGCTCATCCGGCGGAAAGGAACCGGCGGCAACAGACCCGCCTCGGCTGCTCACCAGTGACCCTGCGCAGGGGCAGGATGATGTGGCGGAGGGTACGACGGAGATTACGCTTCGTTTTGACCAGAATGTGACACTTGCACCATCACCCCTGATCACTCTGAACGGAGTGCGAATTGCCGATCTAAGGCCCGGTACAGGGGGAGAACTGAAATTTGTGGTTCCTCCATTAGAGCCCGCCACGACCTACACGCTGGTTGTACCGGGCAATACGGTGAAAGGACCCACCAGCGTTTATCTCCCTGCGGAGATACGGCTCACCTTCAAAACCCGTACGCCTGCGTCACCGCGCGAGGGACTCTCATCACAGGCAGAGAAGCTGCTGCAATACCTCCTGGAACAAGAGGGTAAAGCCACCCTCTCCGGCACCATGGCCAACGTGGCGTGGAATATCAACGAGGCGGAGTGGGTACACCAACACACCGGCAAATGGCCGGCAATCAATTGCTTCGACTATATTCATTTGCAGCATTCACCCGCTAATTGGATCGATTATGGCAACACCACTGTGGCCGAGGAGTGGTGGAACAACGGTGGTTTGGTATTTGCAATGTGGCACTGGAACGTGCCGGCCAACAACGGCGAGGAGGGTGCCTACAGCTTTTATTGGGGGAGTAACCCTGAACAGACCCTCTTTGATGTGACGCAGATTGATGATCCAGACTCGGAGGAGTACAAGCGGATGATCGCCGATATCGACAAACTCTCTGGTTATCTGAAGCTGCTGAAGGACAAGAACATTCCGGTAGTGTGGCGCCCCCTGCACGAGGCTGCCGGTAACACCGGTGTTTACACGGGTGGCACTGCCTGGTTCTGGTGGGGTGGCGGCGGCGCAGAGCCGTTTAAAAAGCTATGGCGGCTGATGTTCGACCGGATGACACACCACCACGGTCTGGACAACCTGATCTGGGTCTGGACCTCGCAGATGACCGACCTCGACTGGTACCCGGGAGATGACTACGTAGATATGGTGGGGAGAGATATTTATAACGCATCGGGTGCATCGACGATTAAAAACGAATTCACCACCCTGCAGAACCGATATCCCGGCAAGCCCATCGCCCTCAGCGAGTGCGGCAATGTAGCCAATGTCTCAGCACAGTGGATCGCAGGTGCCAAATGGCTCTGGTTTATGCCTTGGTACAATTACAACCGCACCCTTAATCCCGGTAGCGAAGCATTTCTGCAGGAGACACATGAGCATGCCCCCATCAGCTGGTGGGAGGATGCACTGTCACAAACCTACGTAATTACACGAGACGAGTTACCTGACCTGAAATAACAAAAGCAAATGAAGAAAAGATTAATCATATCCGGTTTATTGCTGTCAATTTTTCTGCTGACCACGATCTCCTGCGTGGAGAAAAAATCATCCGGAAACAGGGAGAAGATGAGCAGCCCCAAAAGAACAGCCGAAACCGAAAACCTGTTGCGTAACCTGAAAGCGATCGCGGCAACTGGTTTTATGTTCGGCCACCAGGATGATCCGCTCTACGGCGTCACCTGGGAGGGCGACAGCAGTCGCTCCGATGTGCAGAGTGTCACGGGCGACTATCCTGCCGTGATGGGCTTCGATATCGGGAAGATTGAACATAAGAGCGAGAAAAACATCGACAATGTCTCTTTCGAGATCATTCGGGAGGAGATCATCCGCCACTACGGGCGGGGCGGGATGATCACCGTCAGCTGGCATGCCGACAACCCGCTCACCGGTGGTGACTCCTGGGATGTGAGCCGCGACGATGTGGTACGCGCCATCCTGCCCGGGGGGGAGAAGCATGACCTTTTCCTTGGCTGGCTCGATAGGGCTGCTGCTTTCTTTAACTCGCTCACCACGGAGGATGGAACCAGGGTGCCAGTTCTCTTCAGGCCCTGGCACGAACATACCGGCAGCTGGTTCTGGTGGGGCAGGGATCTCTGCAGCACGGAGGAGTACACCGCTCTCTGGGAGCTGACACGCAGCCACTTCGACCGTGCGGGTGTCGACAACCTGCTCTATGCTTACTCACCCGACCTGCAGGGGCCCGGTGAGATATATATGGAGCGTTATCCCGGCGACGCGTATGTGGACCTGCTGGGACTGGACGGCTACCACCGCAACAACGAGGAAGGAATTGCGGCATATGTCTCCTCACTCGATACCATCCTCTCTTTTATGACGGAGGAGGGCGCGAAAAGGAGTAAGCCAATTGCCCTCACGGAGACAGGACTGGAGGCAATACCCATTTCCAATTGGTGGACAGGCGTGCTTCTCCCGCTGCTGGAACGCTATCCGGTGAGCTATGTGCTGGTGTGGCGCAACGCCCGCGAACGACCCGACCATTATTACGCCCCCTATCCGGGACAGCTGTCGGCCGGTGATTTTGTCACTTTTTACCAACATCCCAGGACCCTGTTCAGCAAAGATATTCCAAACCTGTATCAATAAAATATTAAGAGCCACACATATGAAGTCATATAACCAAAAGATGAAAGATCTGATCGGGGAACATGAGAAGCTCCTCTCCCGGAAGAACGAACCGCTACCCGGTGGCAACGGCTGGTACCGTCGCTATAAGCACCCGATACTTACTGCAGCCCATACCCCCCTACACTGGCGTTACGACCTTGATCCGGACACCAATCCGTTGCTGATGGAGCGCATTGGCATGAATGCCACGATGAATGCCGGTGCCATTAAGTGGAACGGTCGCTACCTACTAATGGTACGCGTGGAAGGGGTCGACCGCAAGTCTTTCTTTGCCATCGCCGAGAGTCCCAACGGAATCGACAATTTCCGTTTTCGGGACTATCCGGTGGAGATTCCCGAGACGGATGATCCCGTCACCAACATGTACGACATGCGGCTTACCGCCCATGAGGATGGGTGGATCTACGGTATCTTCTGCGCAGAGCGGTACGACGAGACTGCCCCTGCGGGCGATCTCTCCCGGGCGAAGGCGGCAGCCGGCATCGTCCGCACCAAAGACCTGCTCTCCTGGGAGCGACTGCCCGACCTGATCTCCACCAGCCAGCAGCGTAATGTGGTGCTCCATCCTGAATTCGTGAATGGCAAATATGCCCTTTACACTCGTCCGCAGGACAGCTTCATCGATGCCGGCAACGGCCAGGGCATCTGCTGGGCATTAATAGATGATACGACAAACGCGGTGGTGAAAGAGGAGAAGATTGTCGACCGTCGGTATTATCACACCATCAAGGAGGTGAAGAACGGCGAAGGGCCGGCACCCATCAAGACTCCCCAAGGGTGGCTTCATCTGGCGCATGGCGTAAGAGCATGTGCTGCGGGTCTGCGATATGTATTATATTTGTATATAACTTCCCTGGATGATCCCTCGAAGCAGATTGCCGCTCCTGGTGGTTACTTCATGGCGCCCAAGGGTGAGGAAAGGGTGGGCGATGTCTCTAACGTGCTCTTCAGCAACGGCTGGATCGCCGATGAGGATGGCACCGTCTACATCTACTACGCCTCCTCCGATACCCGGATCCATGTGGCCACCACCACCGTGGAACGGTTGGTGGACTACTGCCTCCACACGCCGGAGGACGGACTCACCTCGGGGGCATCTGTACGGACACTCAAAAAACAGATCGAAAAGAATCTTGAGATTCTGAAAGCAATAGACTAACATTGGGTAAAGCTTCATTCGGAAAATGAAAAACAGATAAGATGATCACCTTAAAGGAAAAAATCGGCTACGGCTTGGGCGATGCTGCCTCTTCCATGTTCTGGAAGATCTTCGGGAAGTACTCCCTCTTTTTCTATACCGACGTCTTCGGTATCACCGCCGCTGCCGCCGGAACGATGTTTCTGGTTGCACGGCTGTGGGATTCTTTTTTCGACCTGTTTGTAGGTATTATGAGCGACCGCACCAAAACCCGCTGGGGAAAGTATCGCCCCTACCTGCTGTGGTTCGCGATTCCTTTTGCCGTGATGGGTGTCATCACCTTCTTCACGCCCGATTTTGGACAAACTGGCAAGCTGGTCTATGCCTATGTAACCTATTCGTTGATGATGGTGGTCTACTCGCTCATAAATGTGCCCTATGCGTCGCTGCTGGGGGTCATGTCTTCGAATCCGCTGGAACGGAATACCCTTTCCTCCTACCGGATGTCGTTCGCCTTCATTGGCAGCTTCGTGACCTTTATGCTGCTGCAGCCGCTGATCGACTTCTATTCGAAGAATTTCGACGGAGAAGCGGTACTTGAGACAGCTCGCGTGGCAGAAAACTCGGTCAGTACCAACCCGGTGGGATGGGTGATGGGTGTAGGTACCATCGGTGTGATCTGTGTCGTCCTCTTCCTGCTCTGTTTCTCCTGGACTAAAGAGAGAGTGCAGCAGATCGAGAGCGAAGAGAATGCCTCGGTCAGGCAGGACCTGAAAAACCTGTTCAGGAATGCTCCCTGGTGGATCCTGGTCGCTACGGGGCTGGCGGCACTGCTTTTTAACGCCATCCGTGATAGCGTGGCTATCTACTACTTCCGTGATTATGTACAGATCAACTACCGCATGGCAGGTACCGGCTGGGATATGACCACCGTCTACTTCCTGCTAGGACAGGCAGCCAACCTCCTGGGGGTGATGATCGCCCCCTCTCTCTCAGCCCGTTTTGGTAAGCGGAGGACCTATATGATCGCCATCCTGATGGCGGGCATCCTGAGCACCGCTTTCTTTTATATCCCGAACAGCATCACTTGGATCCTGATCCTGCAGTTTTGCATCTCCATCTTCGCCGGTTATGTATTGCCCCTGCTCTGGTCGATGTTTTCCGATATTGTGGATCATCAGGAGCTGACAACTGGCCGCCGTGCTAGCGGCCTGATCTTCTCCTCCTCCTCCATGTCCCAGAAGCTGGGGTGGGCCATCGGTGCCGCGCTGAGCGGCTGGATGCTGGCTTACTTCAAGTATGTGCCCGATGCGGTGCAACAGAGCGCCGAAACCATTTGGGGAGAGCAGTTTATGATCTCCCTGCTACCGGCGATCTGCTGTCTGCTGGCATTCATCGGGATGTACTTCTACCCGCTTTCAGACGAGAAGGTGAAGGAGAACTACGAGCTGCTTGAAGTGAAAAGAGCGCAGGCACAATTAAAATAATCGATTTATGGCAGTTAACGATATGAACGCCATAGTATTGTTTGTGTACAACCGGCAGGGATTTTATCGGAAGTGGAAATGATCATCAGCAATTCATTGAAATATGGATGTTACATTATTGAAGAATGAGGTTCTCGACGAGCTGACCTGCAACATCCTTCCTTTTTGGATGACGAAAATGAAAGACAGGAAGCGGGGTGGGTACTTCGGGCAAATGACCGGCAAGAACGAGCTGATGGTGGATGCGCCGAAAGGAGGTATTCTGCATGCCCGCATTCTGTGGACTTTCTCATCGGCAGCGTTGCGGTTGAAGTCAGATGAGTACCTGGCCGAAGCCCGATGGGCCAAAGAGTATCTGTGCACCCACTTTTTTGATGATGAATCGGGTGGAACCTATTGGATGCTGCATGCCGACGGAACGCCTGCCGACACGAAGAAGCAGATTTACAGCCAGGCATTTTTTATCTATGCACTTTCAGAATATTACCGGTCAAGCGGCGATGAGGAGGTACTCAGCAAGGCTAAAGAGCTGTTCCTGCTGATTGAAAAGCACAGTTTCGATACCGTGGGCAATGGTTACCTCGAAGCGTTCAGTCGCGACTGGCTGCTGCTCAATGACCTGCGGCTGAGTGAAAAAGATGCCAACGAGAAAAAGAGCATGAACACCCACCTGCACCTGCTGGAAGCCTATACCAATCTCTACAGGGTGTGGAAGGAGGAGCATCTGGCCCGTCAGCTGAAAAACCTGATTGAGCTCTTCCTGGATCATATCATAGACCCGAACAACGGCCACCTCAACCTCTTCTTCGACGAGGAGTGGCACTGCAAATCAACCATTCACTCTTTCGGGCACGACATTGAGGCCTCCTGGCTGCTGGAGGAGGCGGCTTTGGCGCTGGGCGACGAGGCGACGCTCCGGCGGGTGCAGGCTGTCACGCTTAAGATCGCCGATGCTGCCGCGGAAGGACTAAATACCCACGGTGCACTGATCAACGAAGGAGATAGGGCTACCGGCTATCGGGACGAGCGAAGCGACTGGTGGCCCCAGGCAGAAGCGGTGGTCGGTTTTTTCAATGCCTGGCAGCTTTCCGGCAAAAGTGATTACCTCGATAAAGCCTGCAACAGCTGGAATTTTATCAGGCAGCACCTGATTGACAGGGAGCAGGGTGAGTGGTTCTGGTCGGTCTCGCCGGAGGGGGAGAAGGACCGGGTGAATGACAAGGCGGGTTTCTGGAAGTGCCCCTATCACAACGGACGGATGTGCCTGGAACTGATTGAACGGATAAAATAACCATTTGACGCGGGTAATCACCAATCGGATTGGCTTGTGTACTTCCGGTATTAAAACCCGCATTCATCCCATTTAGCAAATCACAACAATTCACGGTTATATTAAACTATTAACTAAATAATCAGAGATGAAGATTAACAGACTTATTTTTTCGCTGGTATTGTTGGTGTATACGACTGTATCCTCTGGCGGAAGCAACGAAAAGAGGGAGCACAGCGGCGAGCCGGCCGATACCTCCGTCGTCTCATTGAACGGGAAACTGCAGGTCGTCGGCACGCAGCTCTGTAACGACAAGGGCGAGCCGGTTGTGCTACATGGTGCTAGCCTGGGATGGCACAACCTCTGGCCTCGCTTTTACAACAAGGGTGTGGTAAAGTGGCTGGCGGAGGATTGGAAATGTACGGTGGTGAGAGCGGCGATGGGGCTGGAGATTGATGACAACTACAGGGATAATCCCGAATTTGCCCTGCAGTGTATCACGCCCGTGATTGAAGCCGCGATTGATAACGGCATTTATGTGATCATCGATTTTCATGCCCACAACAAATACCTCGAGGAGGCGAAGCAGTTCTTTGCCGAGATGGCAACCAAGTACGGCGAGTATCCCAACGTGATCTACGAGATCTGGAACGAACCCGATTACTTTGAATGGGAAGAGGTGAAAGCCTATTCCGAAGAGGTGATCGGTGTGATTCGTGCCATTGACCCGGACAATATCATCCTGGTGGGCAGCCCTCACTGGGACCAGGACTTGCACCTGGTGGCGGAAGATCCCATCCGGGAGGTGCGCAACATCATGTATACCATGCATTTTTATGCAGCCACTCACGAGGCCTGGCTGCGCGATCGCACCGACGATGCCATCGCCAGAGGAATCCCCGTCTTTGTCTCGGAATGCGGTGGATCGGAAGCCAACGGCGACGGACGCCTCGGTACGGAGGAGTGGGAGACTTATGTCGACTGGATGGAGAGCCGCCAAATAAGCTGGGTTGCCTGGTCGGTCTCCGACAAGAATGAAACCTGCTCCATGCTGCTGCCCCGCGCTTCTTCTGAAGGAAACTGGAGCGAAGAGTTGCTTAAGCCTTGGGGTAAGCTGGCACGCAACTCAATTAGAAGAGGCAATTAATATTTATAGTATTTTCTTTTATTTCTCCGGGTTTCAGTCATGCCTTCCCTTTCTGACGGAGATAGATATAAACATAGTACAAAAAAAGACAGACTCTAATTGCATATGTTTTACAGCATGTTAACATGCTGTAAAAAAACCGCCCCCTAAATCGGGAGCGGCTGCCGGTGAATTCATTCGTGTATGAATCAAACGAAATTCACTTGACTTAATTCACTTGCAAATCGATGGATACCTGTTTCAATTTTCTGTATTGTTTCCTGGCGGGGTTTCTTTACCCCGTTCAAATAATGACTTAACTGACGTTGATTGATACCGGTAATTTTTTCCAATCCAGAGAGTGAAAGCATATCCGAATAATGTGCTAAAAATGATGCAGTATCATATTTAAATGAAAACTCCAGATCATCCGGAAACTCCTTTCCATTTTTCACGTAATACTCTTTCATCTCAGACACCGATTCATGAAAATCATCTATACACTCCTGTACAGAGTGACCCTCACCAAATAATCCGAACGACAATCCATATTCTTTATCCGGATCAATTACAGCTTCAAAGCGCTTATCGGATCCTGTTTCAATAATTACATCTATTTTCATAATTTTTCCTCCTATTGTTTTTCAAAGATTAAAGTTTAACCCCTGAGTCTTTTGCAATTGATTTCATTGTTCCAAATTTAGCTTCCTCAGCTTTGTGATAGTTGAGCGGAAACTCATTCCCTGTAATAGGGCTGTGCCATATAGGGTGCTTTTTCCCATCAGATACCCAGTAACAGCCGGCTTTCTTTAGTTTTCTTTCAATCTCTGAATACTTCACTCTGCCAATGTCTGTTTGATTAATACCCTGCAAAGGTAGTGAATCCAATACTAATTACAAATTAAAAATGCGTTAAAAGTATTGTATTTAATACTGTTTAACTTGAAACGGCCGATTATACTGCCGTTTGTTTCACTTGATTAATCATCTGTGTTTTTATCGTATAAAACTGAACAATCAGTTTGTTGTAATTTGTGCAAATGAACAATCGGACGGTGCATCCAAAAAAAGGATCAACAAATCGTCGATCCTTTTTTTGGAGGTAAGAATATAAATATTACATATCTGTGATCAGCTGATACTTCGGCACCAGTGTCTTCATGATGATCCATCCCAGCAGGTACGCGGTGGCACAGAAGATGAAGATGATAAAATATCCGGAGTCGATCCCCTGAAAGCCTAAAAACTTCATGTTGCTGTTCGCGGTAAAATCAAACAGTAAACCGGAGCCCTGGTTGATGAAATAACCACCTAGACCTCCTGCCATGCCGCCAATACCGGTGATGGTTCCCACTGCATGTTTCGGGAACATGTCACTCACGGTGGTGAAGATGTTGGCAGACCAGGACTGGTGGGCAGCGGCGGCGAGGCCGATGATGATGATCGGCAGCCATACGGAAATAGTTCCCAGAGGCTGTGCCAGCAGTACCAACAGGGGAACGAAGGCAAAGAGCAGCATCGCCCGCATCCTACCCTCGTAGGGGTTTAACTTTTTCTTTGTCATGAACCAGGCAGGGAAGAAACCGGCCGTGAATACTGAGATCATCGAGATGGCATACACCACGAACACATGGGGCGCACTCTGGGTAGAGTCGAGTCCGTAAACCGATTTCAGGTAGGCCGGTACCCAGAAGAGCAGAAACCACCATACCCCGTCGGTCATGAACTTGCCTACCGCGAACGACCAGGTCTGTTTGTATTTGAAAGCTTTCTTGAATGAAACCTTTTTCCCGGCATTTTCGTCGGCCTTCATTCTCCCTTCTGCGGCGTCGGTGGCGTCATCCTGGTTGATATAAGCCAGTTCAAGTGCATTCACTCTCTTGTTCTTTTCCGGCTTATGGTAGATAAACACCCAGAAGCCCATCCAGATGAATCCGAGGGCACCGATCACGATGAAAGCCATCTCCCAGCCCCAGGCCTTAGCGATGAAAGGGATGGTGAGGGGTGCCAGCAAAGCGCCGATCTGAGCTCCTGAGTTGAAGATGCTGGTGGCATAGGCCCTGTCTTTCTTGGGGAAATATTCGGCTGTGGCCTTGATGGCGGCGGGGAAGTTGCCTGACTCGCCAATGGCCAGCACCAATCGTGCAAACACGAAAAGGGTGACACTCACGGTGACTACCAGCGACACGTCCCCCACTGTTGAGATCGCTTCACGAGCCCCACGGAAGCTCATGGTCCATTCACCGGCAGTGATGCCGGCAGTTAAAATGCCACAAAAGGCGTGGATGATTGCACCGAATGACCAGACGCCGATTGCCCAAAGGAATCCTTTTTTGGTGTCAAGCCAGTCGACGAATTTGCCGGCAAAGAGCATGGATACGGCATAGAACAGGGAGAATAGTCCGGTGATGGTACCGTAGTCGCTGTTGGTCCAGTGAAACTCCGGTGCGATAAAGTCGGCCCATGTCAGTGACAGCACCTGCCGGTCGAGGTAGTTTATGGTGGTAGCCATAAACAGCATCACCACAATGGTCCACCGGGAGTTAGTCATCTTTTCTTTTTGTAGATTACTCATGATTTTTTTCTGATATTAAGTTAGTTTTAGTCGTGTCTTCGTTTAATTTATGAAGAGGGTCTGGTCGTGTCATCGTGTCATCTTCCGCGTGCTTTTTCGTGTCACATCAGCGGTATTTACGGATGATGGCAAGGCTCTGCTGGCATAGTTCCGTTATTTTCTCCCACTCCCCATTTTTCAGCACTTCTTTGGGGAACAGGTTCGATCCCATACCCACGGCCGTGACCCCCGCCTTGAACCAGGCGGAGAGGTTCTCTTCGGTAGGTTCCACACCGCCGGTGACCATGATCTTCGACCAGGGCATCGGTCCCTTGATGTTCTTCACAAACGAAGGGCCACCCACGTTGCCGCCGGGGAACACCTTCACAATCTCGGCACCCAGCTCCTGTGCCAGCCCTATTTCTGAGGTGGTGGCGCAACCGGGGGAGTAGGCGATCTGTCTGCGATTGCACACCTTGAAGATATCGGGGTTGAGCAGCGGACCCACCACAAAGTTGGTCCCCAATTGAATGTAGAGCGCCGCTGTGGGGGCATCTACGATGGAGCCGATACCCAGTATCATCTCCGGACACGCTGCGTCTGCCCACTTCACCAGCTCGGCGAACACCTCCTGGGCGAAGTCGCCCCGGTTGGTGAACTCGAAGACGCGGATTCCTCCTTCGTAACAAGCCTTCACTACTTTTTTTGCCACTTCCGCATCGGCATGGTAAAATACCGGCACAATTCCTGTTTCTTCTATCGTCTGATAGACCTTGAGTCTTGAAAATTTGGCCATAATTAATATAGTTGTAAGCTGTAAGTTGTAAGCGATAAGTTGTAAGCTTTTTAATAATTGTTCATTCTTCCTGTTTTCGAATCCTCAAATCCCCGAATCACTGAGTCTCCGAAGCACCGAATCACCGAATCATTGAATCATCGTACGACACGTCCTGAGCCGTCGCCCTTCATCAGGGTCTCTACCTCGGCGGCAGAGACCAGGTTGAAGTCGCCGCAGATGGTATGTTTGAGGCAGGAAGCCGCCACCGCGAAATCGAGCGCCTTCTGGTCGTCTCCCGGATAGGTGAGCAATCCGTAGATCAGTCCCCCCATGAATGAGTCGCCGCCGCCAACACGGTCCACGATATGGGTGATATCGTAACGGCGCGATTGGTAGAGCCTGTCGGAGTAGAGGCAGCCACCCCAGGTGTTGTGGTTGGCATTGATGGAGCCGCGCAGCGTGATGATCACCTTCTTTGCGCGGGGGAACCTTGCCATCAATTGTTTGCATACCGATTCAAACTGGGCGGCATCCACCTCACCACCGGTATGTTCCACGCTGAATCCTTCCGGTTTGATGCCGAACACTTTTTCGGCATCCTCCTCGTTGCCGAGTATCACATCGCAGCCTTCCACCAGTGCCGGCATGATCTCCGATGCTTTTTTGCCGTATTTCCACAGATTCTTCCGGTAGTTGAGGTCGCACGATACGGCCACCCCCATCTCATTGGCGGTCTGTATCGCCTCGAGACACGCATCGGCCGCTCCCTGCGAGAGGGCGGGGGTGATGCCTGTCCAGTGAAACCAGGTGGCATCTTTCAGGATCTCCCGCCAGTTGAACATCCCTTTATCCACATCAGCTATGGCGGAATGTGCCCTGTCGTACACCACTTTCGAGGGACGGGCCACCGCGCCGGTTTCGAGGAAGTAGATCCCCACGCGTTCCCCGCCATGGAGAATCCGGGCTGTTCCCACGTTGTATTTCCGGAGCTCGGAAATACACCATTCCGCGATATCATTTTCAGGTAAACGGGTCACAAAATCCACGGGAATGCCGTAGTTGGCCAGTGATACAGCCACATTCGCCTCCCCACCCCCAAAGGTGGCACCGAGGTTGTTCGATTGGATGAAACGCTGATATCCTGGTGTGGCGAGGCGCAGCATGATCTCGCCAAAAGTAACAACTTTCTGCATATTAGTTGATTGTGATAATGAAAGGTTGATCAATTTTTTCTTTCTCTGATTTCACAAATTGGATCCATTCTTCAAAGCTGTTGAATCCGGCTTTGCTCCAACCGCCACCCACATAGGTGAGGTAGGGTTCACCTGACGCTATACTGTTCAGTCCGGCAAAGTGCCCGGCCAGTACCTGTGTAGATTCAAATCCGCCGGGATGGATGGCTGCAGTATAGATGGTGCCGTTCACTTCATCGGTAGGATTCTTATAGGCAATGATGCCTGTGTGATCGCCAAAGGTCGTGTTTGCCGCATTTTCTTCCGGATTTTCCTCAGGCATCACAATGCCGGTTGCGACGGTTAATTCGGTTGTATCCGTTTCAAAAATGTGGGTCACTTTGTTGAACAGGCTATAGGCATCGAGGGAGATGATCCGTGTTTCCGTGACCTGATGTGCACCTGCCATATAAGGCGCGTAGGTGAGTTTGAAAGTGATTCTAAGCGGGCCGTGATCCAGTATCTCAGCGGTCACAAAGTTTTCTCCAAGACAGAGCGTGTCGTGATCGACAGGTGCTGTCATGCCGAGTCCGAGTGTCCTTCCTACCTTGTAAAAATCAAGCCCTTCGCCATGATCTTCGTGGTACGAGGCCACACCCGACAAATCGTTCTGATACCATTTGTCGATGATCAGCGAGTCGGTCCTTTTCGCCCAGAAGTCCATGCCGTTGCTGATCTCTCCGGTCGCTTTCAAGGCAGGGCCGTAAACGCGGAAGGCAGTACGGTTATTCTCCCAGGCGAAATCATCTTTTCGCTCGGGCACCAGCCTGCCATAGACCATCGGCTGAACCGGTTCCGGCACTCCTGCCGATATCTGGAATACGGCGGACTGTCCGGCAGCCAGCGTAACAGGGAATATCAATGTTAGCACGCTGTCGGAACCATTTGTGACCAACTGGTAAGGAACCTGTCCCCCTATGCTGTCGGTGACGATGATGGTTTGATTTTCCGGGAGAGACAGATGCTGACGGATATCTTTCCACGCCACTTCCACCATCTCATTTTGTCTGTCCATAGAACCCGGGTTCTGTACATGCAGCGTCAGTTGATTTTGTGACGTGCTGCATCCTGAAAATAAGGTGATCAGTAAGATCAATGATAGGAGTAACAAACTTTTCATGTCACGGTTGTTTACCGATGTAAGCCAATATGCCGCCATCCACATACAGGATGTGCCCATTCACAAAGTTAGAAGCTTCCGAAGCAAGGAACACTGCGGGCCCCATCAGGTCCTCGGTCGTTCCCCAGCGTGCTGCCGGTGTCCTGCCAATGATAAATGAATCAAATGGATGGGGTGATCCATCTGCTTGTTTTTCCCGTAGCGGCGCTGTTTGTGGTGTGGCGATATATCCCGGGCCAATTCCGTTACACTGAATATTGTATGCTCCGTATTCTGAACAGATATTTTTGGTAAGCATTTTCAATCCCCCTTTAGCGGCGGCATACGCCGACACCGTTTCTCTGCCCAGCTCACTCATCATGGAACAGATGTTGATGATCTTACCATGCCCTTTTTTGATCATATGAGGGATCACCGCCTTGGAGACAATGAAAGGGCCGTTCAGGTCGATATCGATCACCTGGCGGAATTCAGCTGCACTCATCTCATGCATCGGGATACGCTTGATGATACCTGCATTATTTACCAGGATATCGATCACCCCTATCTCATCCGTTACTTGTGCAATAAATTTGTTTACCGCATCTTCATCGGTCACGTCGCATACGTAACCATGGGATTCAATGCCTTTTTCCTTGTAGGCTGCAAGTCCCTTATCCACCAACGCCTGGTTGATGTCATTAAAGACAATTTTTGCTCCTGCCTCTGCATAAGCCGTTGCTATGGCAAATCCGATGCCGTAGGAAGCTCCTGTGACGAGCGCTATTTTTCCTTCTAACGAGAAATTAACCATTTGATTTTTTATTTTAGTTCCACAATTTTTGAAAAGTCCTGATCGCCATAGTCGAGGTTCTCACCCGCCATGCCCCAGATAAAGGTGTAGTTGCTGGTGGCGGCTGCAGAGTGGATGGACCATTCGGGTGAGAGTACGGCCTGGTCGCCCTTCATCCAGATGTGGCGTGTTTCATCCACCTCTCCCATGAAGTGGCAGACTGCCTGATCTTCGGGCACCTCGAAGTAGAAGTAAGCCTCCATCCTGCGGGAATGCACGTGTGCCGGCATGGTATTCCAAACACTACCCGGCGCAAGTTCGGTCATGCCCATCTGCAGCTGACAGGTAGGCAGTACCTGATTCACGATCATTTTGTTGATGTTCCGGTGGTTGGAAGTCTCCAGTGCGCCCATCTCTGCCACCACGGCATCGGCCTTGGTCACTTTTTTATCGGGATAATTGCGATGAGCCGTAGCTGAGTTGAAATAAAATTTCGCGGGTTGTGCGGGGTCATCACTTTCAAAGTAGACCTCCCGTTCACCGGAGCCGAGGTATAGCGCCTCTTTGTAATTGAGTGCAAAAACAGCATCCCCTACTTTTACTTTTCCCTTACCGCCTACATTGTAAATACCGATCTCCCGGCTGTGCAGGAAAACAGGTTGCTTCAACGGATCAATTGCTTCCAGGTGCAACGACTCATTCACCGGCATCGCTCCGCCCACAACCATACGGTCGTACATGGAGTAGACCATGTTCACTTCATCAGCACTGAATACTTTTTCAATTAAAAAGTCCCTGCGCAACCGTTGTGTGTCGTAAGATTTCGCATCTTCAGGATGCGCGGCATAGCGTAGTTCATAATTTGTTTTCATTTCTATTATTTTTAACTAAATTACCGGGTTTAACTAAATTATTGAGCCCCCTTCGAAAAATCATTTTTGCTCTTTTGTTATTGCAACTGACTGAAAATCAACGTTCAAACCATGAAGAGATTCCCCTTCCCGGGGTTTTCTTAAGCAGGCTCGTTATTTCTTCCATTACCATGAGACTGGTGTTTGTCAATTCATCCGATTCAATGAATAGCTAAAACAGGAAACGGCAGCAGGAAAATAAAACCGATTAATTGCGAAAAAGAACTGGCTTCCTGAGCGGGCAAATATAACAATTTTTCTCCACTTGTGAACGAGCACGGCATGTTTTACCTTCAAAATCTGGTAAAACTTTGTTAATTTGTGGAATTTGTTCGGGGACGCCTTAGGAAAGTGGTTTTCCCGATGCCAGTTTATCTTTTCTTCGCAATGCTTCCAGAAAATAGTAATCGGCATAGTTCAGGGGTACATCGACCTCAGCATTGTGGGGCAGGCTCCCTACGGAATGCATCAGCAGGAAATCACCAGTCTCCCCAAGCGGAGCACGGTATGCGGGGCTTGCCAGAGAGGTAACTATCCTGTCGCCCCAGCCTTTGTAATCCATTTTATCGGAATAGGTCGACAGCTCATACAGGGCAGAGGCAAGGATGGCTCCTGCGGATGCATCACGATAAGTATCCGGGATATCGGGTGCATCAAAATCCCAGTAGGGTACGCCGTCTTCGGGATAGTTGGGGTGGTTGGCGATGAAATTCAGCGCCTTTTCTGCCTGATCCAGATACTTCTGATCCCCCGTCTCCCGGTAGCAAAGGATGAATCCGTAAACGCCCCATGCCTGCCCCCGTGCCCAGGTACTTTCATCTGAATAACCCTGGTGGGTGTTTCGGTGCCTGACACTTCCGTCGCTTTTGCAGTAATCGATCACATGCCAGGTGCTGTAATCAGGCCGGTAATGATTCTTTATGGTGTTGTCGGCATGGCTGACGGCAATGTGATAAAAAGAGGAGTCGCCTGATAGCTTTGTAGCTTCGAACAGCAGTTCCAGATTCATCATATTATCAATAATCACCGGGCACTCCCAATCTTTTGATTTATTGGCGTTCCACGACTGGATAATACCGGCTTCGGGGATATAGCGGGTCGAGAGCGATTTTGCGGCATTGGTGATGACATCCTTATAGGCTTCATTACCGGTTAAACGCAGTCCGTTCCCATAGCTGCAATAGATCATGAAACCCACATCATGATTGCCCGTAAAATACTGGATACTATCCAATGCTTCGGTATATTTCACGGCCATCGGCCTCCATTTTTCGTCACCGGTTAATTCATACAGATACCAGAGGCTTCCCGGGAAGAATCCCGAAGTCCACTCCTGCGGGGGGATATATTTCATTTTCCCGTCAATAAAGGATTTGGGAATCATAATCCTTGCCGAGTCTTCTACTTTATCGAGCATGCGCGAATATTGCTCTGCAGCAAAAGATACATTTTCTTCCATGAAATGAGCACTGTTGTCTTGGTTTTTTTGTCTTGTTGTACAAGAGTGTGTTGTAAACAGGATGGAAATGGTCAAAATAAACAGGGTCGGTAACTTTTTCATTTTATTTAATTTTCTGAAAGTCAGGTTTAGTACATCGTGTTGCTTAATTGTTTATAAAAATCGATATTTTCCTTGATTAAAATATCCAACTGAACATAGTTCTGCTTTGTAACCGGCTTTTTGAATATCAGGTATTCAAGCATGATTTTCATGGCATAAAATCCCTGGTATTCGGGTTCCTGTCCGATAAGGTAATCGATCTGGCCTTTTTTTAATGCTTCAATATTAGCCGAAGTCAAGTCCATGCAAATCATTTTCACGTCTTCAATATGGTTTTTCTCAAGGTAATCAGCGATAAGATTACCCCGTGAATTTAAAACCACAATGGCCGGAGTATCCTTCTGGCTGCCAAATAGCCGGGAGAGATACATCTCGTTGCTTTCAGGTTCAGTTACAGAAAAGGGGATGCTCAGGACAAGGTTCGTGCATCTGTTTTTCTCCAGGTAATCGGTAAATCCTTTTTTTCTGAGAATGGTTGTGTTTGCGCTTCTGTCTCCCCTCCTTACAGCGTGAAAGATGGCAATGTTCGTTTGAGGCTGAATGATGGAGGTGATCAGTTTGGCCATCATAGAGCCGCACACATAATGATCGGCAGAAAAAAAGGCAAGGGGAGCTGCAGACTCGATCGTGGAATCCACAAAGATGTAGGGAATATTCCGGTCATCCATCTTTTTGCACAGATTGACCGTTTCCTCGTTAAAGGTCGGCCCAATGATCAGGGCATCCATTTCGAAACCGGCAATCTTTTCGAATGTTGAGCGGCACGAATAAATGTCGTATTGGTTATAGGTAAAAACCTGCAACTCAACTTTGACATTTTCGTATTCCTCCAGGGCGTAGCGAATACCATTGTGAATGCTTTCCCAATATGCTCCCAGAGAGACTTCGGGTGTTGTGAGGATAATCTTATAGCTCCTTTTTAACGAGATGCCCGATACATGAA
>JBDKRY010000129.1:0-12250 GCA_039683155.1 Proteiniphilum sp. | reverse complement strand
AAATTAAAATGCCCCGATATCTTACCCCCGTTAAGGGATCCGCCCAGACCACTGAGTGTTGTGCGGAACGAATCGAGCCGAAGATGATCAGCGTCGGGACGCTGGTAATAGCGAGCCGATGATCGCTGCAGGCGTGTCATTGCCTGTGGTGCTCCCTTGAGATGGCTGAAGAAGGCGCGTGCGGTCACATAGTATGATTTCTCCCGCCAGTACCGGGTAAAATTGACTCCTCCTGTATAAGCTGATCGTGATATTTCATGGAACTGCTCCTCATCAATCTTACGGTTGACAGCCGTCACAATGCCGCCGACAATCAGGTTGCCGCTGTCGAGATCCTGCTCCACCCTGCCGGTGAAATAATTGGAAAGCGGCTCAACGGCGTACTCCGTGCGTTCACCGTTGCGGTCTATCTCGCTGTACATCTTCTGTGTGATGGCATTTAATATACCCAGGGAGGTACCCTTACGCGTTTTCCCCGAGATCTTCACCGCTCCCAGGATATTGGTACGCCCGGGTGCCCTCACATATTCACCCTCATGCCGGTTGTACGAGAATTGAGGCTCTCTTCCCAGCCTGCGGGAGTAGAAGATCTTGTTGCGTTCATTATTGGTGATATCGAAGGGATAATGGTAAATGTTGCTTCCCTCCACAAAAAAAGGTCGTTTTTCATCGAAATAGGTCTCAAAATTGGTCAGGTTCACGTTCGACGGATCGGCCTCTACCTGTCCAAAATCGGGGTTGATGGTAAAATTCAGCGTGAGATCGTTCGTCAGACCCACCTTGCCGTCAACGCCGACCGATGCTTTGGTGTTTCGTCCCGTGGCGAACGGGTTTCCGGCTTCTTTTTCAGACAGGGTAAGCTGACTGAGCACAAACGGAACAATCTCAATCTCCTTCTTCGGTGAGATATTTTGAATACCCTGCAGTGTGCCGAAATGTGCCACAAACTGCGATGAGCCCTTATCTACGGGCTGCCAGAAAGAGAGCTCCTGGTGACGGTAAATCTTTCGCGCAACTTCCAGTCCCCAGTTATAGGATGACTTCTTTCCGAAACGAAGTTGCGAATACGGAATACGTATCTCGGCATACCAGCCGTCGGACTGCATGGATGTTTTTACTTCCCAGACGGGATCCCACGTCTCATCTTCACCGCCGCTCTCTGAACGGAGAAGGTCTCCCTTGCTACCCGATGCTGAGACTGTAAACTCAAAAGAGGTCATTTTATCCTCGTAACTGTCGATGGCCACGCTCACCCAGTCGCCATCGACATCGTCACGACGCGATATACGGCGTACAATCTTGCCGGGTTCACTATCCAGCGCCATAATGGCCACATACAGGTTGTTGTCGTCATACACGATGGCATACTGCGTTTGCTGCGACGGGGCAGCATCGGGGACGGGTTCGAACTGCACAAAATCGCCCGTCCAGGCGGCATGCTGCCAGCACTCGTCGGCCAGCCGGCCATCTATCTGGGGTGCTTTTCCTGCACGCAGTGCTGTATAACTCTTCGTTTGGCATAAAGCCACCAAGGGTATTACGAGGCATAAGGAAACGAAAAAAGACTTCATATCCGATCAGATTATTTCTAATAAGACTGCGCAGAAAGCAATTCAGTTACATCTGTCGGGACAAAAATACAAAAAAAAGCGCTACGAATCACTCGCGGCGCTTTCCTTTAATGTTTAACATTTTAAAAATCACAGCTTCACTGCAAATACACCATCGACTGAGGTGTTAGGTCTCCGACATAATGACGATGTACCCACAGTGTTTATCATGAAAGAAGCTTAGGCTTTCACTTCATCCGAACCGGCCGTTTCAGCCTTTTCGTCTGCAGCTTCTGCCTCCTGTGAGGCAGCTTCTTCTTTGTTCTCTACAGCTTAGGGCTGCACATCCTCTGCCGCCGTCTTAACGTCGTCTGCAGTTTGTACATCGGCCACCGTTTCAGTCTCTTTTACCGTCTTCCTGGCCTGATTCACCTCCTTGGCTTTCTCTTCCCTGGGCTCTTTCTTTGCCTTGGGAGCAGCGGCAGCGCCGGCAGCATCACCCGTGGCTTTTCTGCGTGAACGGCGTGTTTTCGCTTTCCTGGCACCGCCATCACCCAGCATATTCTCGTTAAAGTCTACCAGTTCAATAAAGCACATGGCGGCATTGTCACCCAGGCGAAATCCGGTTTTGATGATACGGGTGTATCCTCCCGGACGATCGGCCACCTTCTGCGACACCGTCTGAAACAGCTCGGTAACAGCAACCTTGTCCTGCAGCAGGCTGAACACCTCTCTTCTCGAGTTGGTGCTGTCCTCCTTGCTTCTGGTGATAAGTGGCTCTACATATTTTCTCAATTCCTTAGCCTTGGGAACGGTGGTAAAGATGCGCTTGTGCATGATGAGCGAGGTAGCCATGTTGGATAACATCGCCTCACGATGCGCTTTTTTACGCCCTAAATGATTGAATTTCTTATTATGTCTCATTGCAGTTGTTAGTCTTTATCTAATTTGTATTTCGATATGTCCATGCCAAACTGTAGCTTCAGGCTGTCGAGCAGTTCTTCGAGCTCGGTCAGCGATTTCTTTCCGAAGTTACGGAACTTGAGCAGGTCGTTTTTGTTGTGCGACACCAATTGTCCCAGTGTCTCCACGTCGGCTGCCTTCAGACAGTTGAGCGCCCTCACGGAGAGGTTGAGATCAGACAATTTGCGTTTCAACAGCTGGCGCATGTGTAATACCTCTTCATCGAACTCTTCGATGTTCTCCGCATCGGAACTCTCGAGCATGATCTTGTTGTCGTCAGAGAACAACA
Source organism: Proteiniphilum sp. (assembly GCA_039683155.1). Taxonomy (GTDB): domain Bacteria; phylum Bacteroidota; class Bacteroidia; order Bacteroidales; family Dysgonomonadaceae; genus Proteiniphilum. The sequence goes on along the minus strand of JBDKRY010000129.1, from coordinate 9,448 downwards.
CAAAATGTTGAATCAGTATCTTGGCAGCTTCTTTCAACGCCTCTTTGGGTTGAATGGATCCATCGGTGGAAATTTCAATAATCAGTTTTTCGTAGTCCGTTTTCTGTTCAATACGGTAGTCTTCTACCTCGAATTTTACGTTGCGGATCGGTGTGTAGATAGAATCGATGGCAATGGACTGCACATCTTCGGAGGCCAGCATCTCCCGATTCTCATCGGCAGGCACGTAACCGCGTCCTTTGTTGATGGTCAGCTCCATGCGCAGATCGGCCTTCTTGTTCATCCGGCAGATCTCCAGCTCGGGATTCAGCACTTCGAAACCGGTCAGTAATTTACCAATATCTCCGGCTTTAAACACTTCCGTTCCCGAAATAGCAAGGCTCACTTTTTCTGTTTCAAACTCTTCTACTATCCTTTTAAACCGTACTTTTTTCAGATTCAGAATAATACCTGTTACATCTTCAATAACGCCCGGAATGGTCGCAAATTCATGCTCCACGCCGTCTATCTTAACCGATGTAATGGCGAATCCTTCCAGGGAGGAAAGCAAGATACGGCGCAAGGCGTTCCCTATCGTAATGCCATATCCGGGTTCCAGCGGGCGAAATTCGAACTTACCGAAGAACGCGTCCTCCTGTAACATGATTACTTTATCGGGTTTTTGGAATGCTAATATTGCCATGAAATTATTGTTTAGAATATAATTCTACAATGAGTTGTTCTTTGATGCTTTCGGGGATATCTGCTCTTTCGGGCACATGTAACAGTTTACCGCTCAAAGTAACTTTATCCCATTCAAGCCAGGGGTATTTGCTGTGGTTGAAGCCTGAGAGGGCATTCACAACCACCTCCATCGATTTTGATTTTTCCCTCACCCCCACTACATCGCCCGGTTTCACGCTGTAGGAAGGTATGTTCAGCACTTGCCCGTTCACGACAATATGACGGTGCGTTACCAGCTGGCGTGCTGCCGCCCTTGTAGGAGCAATGCCCAGACGGAATACAATGTTGTCGAGACGCGACTCAAGCAGCTGAAGCAATACCTCACCGGTAATACCGCGGCTGCGGGCTGCTCTGTCGAACGTAAGACGAAACTGTTTCTCCAGTACGCCGTACGTATATTTTGCACGTTGTTTCTCCCGCAACTGAATCCCATATTCCGAAGTTTTCCGTCTGCGTGAATTACCGTGTTGTCCCGGGGGGTAGTTCTTTTTGGAGAGTACCTTATCGGGACCGAAAATAGGCTCGCCAAATTTGCGGGCGATTTTTGATTTTGGACCAATATATCGTGCCATTTTTACAATTAAACTTTACTGAAGCCTAAACTGTGCAGCCGCGATTACAGAGAAGTTGTGTTGTAATCAATCACAGCTCAAGTTTCAAGATAAATGAAACTTACATTATTTGTTGATTAAACTTTTCGCTGTTTCGGGGGACGGCATCCGTTGTGCGGTAATGGCGTCACGTCTACAATCTCCATTACTTCAATCCCTGACCCGTGAATGGTCCTGATAGCCGATTCACGTCCATTACCCGGTCCTTTCACATAGGCTTTCACCTTGCGCAATCCTAAATCATAGGCTACTTTTGCGCAATCCTGTGCCACCATCTGGGCTGCATAGGGTGTATTCTTCTTTGAACTTCTGAAACCCATTTTGCCGGCGGAAGACCAACTGATTACTTCCCCATTTTCATTGGTTAACGAAACAATGATGTTGTTGAATGACGATGAGATATGCGCCTGGCCTAAGGCGTTTACTTTTACATTTCTTTTTTTTGCTGCAACTGTTCTTTTTGCCATGTTACCTTCTGTTATTTAGTAGCTTTTTTCTTGTTCGCAACGGTTTTCTTTCTTCCCTTACGTGTACGGGCGTTGTTCTTTGTACTCTGTCCGCGCACCGGCAACCCGATACGATGACGGATACCACGGTAGCAACCAATATCCATCAATCGCTTAATGTTCAACTGTATCTCAGAACGCAAATCACCTTCCACTTTGAATTCGCTGCCGATGATCTCACGAATGCGCGCTGCCTGATCGTCAGTCCAGTCTTTCACTTTGATATCCCTGTTAACCTCTGCTTTTGCTAAAATGGTGTTCGCTGCACTGCGTCCAATGCCGTAAATATACGTCAGGGCTATTTCGCCTCTTTTGTTCTGCGGCAGGTCGACACCCACAATTCTTGTAGCCATATATGTCTTTTAATTATTTGATTACAATGATATACAATTATCCCTGACGTTGTTTAAACTTGGGATTCTTTTTGTTGATGATATACAAACGGCCTTTTCTTCTTACAATCTTGCAATCGGCCGTACGTTTCTTTAAGGATGCTCTTACTTTCATATATTTATATTTTTTCTTTGCTCGTTAATTAGCTTATCACTTATCGCTTATAGCTTATCGCTTACCATTTACCGCTTACAGCTTTATCACTTACAGCTTATAGCTTACTTATACCTGAACGAAATCCTGCCTTTCGAAAGGTCATACGGCGACATTTCCACCCTCACCCTGTCTCCCGGCAAAATACGGATGTAATGCATGCGCATCTTCCCCGAGATATGGGCGGTTATTTCATGTCCGTTTTCCAGTTCTACGCGGAACATCGCATTCGATAATGCTTCAATGATGGTTCCGTCCTGTTCTATTGCCGCTTGTTTAGCCATTCAATCCATGCTTCCTTTTAGTTTGTCTCCTGAATAAACTCAAATGTCGATAATATATCGGCTTTCCCGTTCCGGATGGCAATGGTGTGCTCAAAATGGGCTGAGGGCTTCCGGTCTTTCGTCCGCACCGTCCAGCCGTCGTTTTCAAACACCACTTTCTTGCCGCCCATGTTGATCATCGGTTCAATGGCAATGCACATCCCGTTCTTGATGAGCGGGCCTGTACCGCGGCGACCGTAATTGGGTACCTCGGGAGCTTCATGCATTTGCCGGCCGATACCGTGTCCTACCAGTTCGCGAACCACCGAGTAACCCTTCGATTCGCAGTAAGTCTGTATCACGGAACCAATATCGCCAATCCGCTTATCTTCCTGTGCCTGCTCAATGCCTTTGTACAACGACTCTCTGGTCACACGAAGCAGTTCCTTCACTTTTTCGTCTACCTCGCCCACACAAAACGTGTAAGCCGAGTCGCCGCAGAAACCGCGCAGTTGGGTACCGCAATCCACCGAAACCACATCCCCTTCCAATAAGGGTTTGTTGTTGGGGATGCCGTGTACCACGTTCTCGTTGACGGAAGTACAGATGGAATTGGGAAAACCGCCATATCCTAAAAAGGTGGGAATTGCACCGTGATCTCTGATAAATTCCTCGGCTATCTTATCGAGCTGGAGCGTGGTCACGCCGGGCCTGATGTGGTGTGACAGCTCTCCGAGCGTCATCCCCACAAGCCGGTTCGCGGCACGCATGAATTCAATTTCTTCCTCGGTCTTCAGTATGATCATTTTGCTGTCCATTGCATTTCCTCACTTTAATAGGCAGCAATTGAACCTGTCCTGCCTTTGATCTTGGCACCCGATTTCAAAAATCCGTCATAATGACGCATCAACAGGTGACTCTCAATCTGTTGCAGCGTATCCAGTACCACGCCCACCAGAATTAACAGCGACGTGCCGCCAAAAAACTGGGCAAACTGGGAGTTAATCCCCATCAATCCCGCAAAAGCAGGCAAGATGGCAACGATGGCCAGGAATACCGAACCGGGCAGGGTTATCCTCGACATGACCGTGTCGATATACTCAGCCGTCTTCTTTCCCGGTTTCACCCCCGGAATAAATCCGTTGTTACGCTTCAGATCTTCCGCCATCTGTACCGGGTTCACCGTGATGGCTGTATAGAAGTAGGTGAAGGCGATGATCAGTATGGAAAAGATTAAGTTATACCAGAAACTGGTAAAATCCATCAGCTGTGTCCAGAAACCACCTCCTTCACCAACAGAGAACTGCGCAATGGTAAGCGGAATAAACATAATAGCCTGAGCAAAGATGATGGGCATCACGTTGGCTGCATTCAACTTCAACGGGATATACTTTCTTACGCCTCCATACTGTTTGTTACCCACAACACGTTTGGCATACTGCACAGGCACCTTGCGTACACCCTGTACCAGCATAATTGCCGCAGCAGTGACCACTACCAGGAACAACAACTCAAGCAACAGCAGGATCAATCCCCCCGGAGCATTTATCAGCCTGTCGTATTCAGCCACCAGTGAATGGGGCAGACGGGCAATGATACCAATCAGGATGATAAACGATATACCGTTTCCGATACCTTTATCAGTAATACGCTCACCCAGCCACAATACAAACATGCTGCCGCCGGCAAGAATCACCGTCGAGGGCAATACCCAATCCCAGAAACCTCCGGGAATAGCGCTGCCCACGGCACCATAGAGGTAAGCAGGCCCCTGCACCAGCAGGATGGCTACCGTCAGGTAACGGGTGTACTGGTTAATCTTGGTACGTCCGCTTTCGCCCTCACGCTGCATTTTCTGAAACGAGGGAACAGCGATACCCAGTAACTGCATCACAATGGAGGCAGAGATGTAAGGCATGATGCCCAAGGCGAAGATGGATGCGTTGGCAAAGGCACCTCCCGAGAACATATCGAGCAGACTCAACAAGCCGGTGCTGGCATTTGACTGCAGCGACACCAGCTGTTCCGGATTAATGCCCGGGATGACCACGAACGATCCAAACCGGTAAACGGCAACAAATCCAATGGTAATCAGAAGCCTCTGCCGGAGGTCTTCTATTTTCCATATATTGTTTATTGTTTGTACAAATCCCATTGCATCAGCGTTTTTTTGCGGTTCCACCTGCAGCAGCAATAGCCTGTTCGGCCGACTTGGAGAAAGCATCTGCTTCCACCTCCAGCTTAGCCGTGAGAGTGCCCCTGCCCAGAATTTTCACCAAATGTTTACGGGAAATAAGGCCGGCATTCATCAACACCTCGGGATTAATGACGGTGAGCTGCTTCTCCTCGGCCAGTTCCTGCAATGTCTCCAGATTGATGCCTCTATACTCCACTCTTTTCAGTGGTTTGAATCCAAATTTGGGAACACGACGCTGTAACGGCATCTGTCCGCCCTCAAAACCGACTTTCTTTGAATAACCCGATCTTGATTTTTGTCCTTTATGTCCTCTGGTTGAAGTACCCCCTTTGCCTGAACCGGTGCCGCGGCCAATTCTCTTGCGGGTAGTGGTAGCTCCTTCCGCCGGATTTAAATTCGATAAATCCATTGTATATATCTTTTTTTATCGTTTATAACTTTATTCATCTATTACCGTCACCAAATGATGTACTTTGTTGATCAGTCCCCTTATGGAAGGATTGTCTTCGTGTTCCACCACACGGTTCATCTTGGTCAGTCCCAAAGCATCCAACGTTCTTGTCTGAGTCTTGGGAGCCCCAATTCTGCTTTTTGTCTGTTTAATCTTTATTGTAGCCATGTCAGATCCCATTTTATCCGTTAAACACTTTTTCTAAACTTACCCCTCTGTTCTGCGCTACAGTGAGTGGATCTCTCATCTCGGTGAGCGCGGCGATGGTCGCCTTCACCAGGTTGTGCGGGTTGGAGGAGCCTTTCGACTTGGCCAACACATCCGTGATACCCACACTTTCCAGCACGGCACGCATGGCACCTCCGGCCTTCACGCCTGTACCGGCAAAAGCGGGTTTCAGGAATACTTCGGCACCGCCAAAGGTTGCTACCTGCTCGTGGGGAATCGTACCCTTGTGTACCGGCACCTTGATCAGGTTTTTCTTGGCGGCTTCCACTCCTTTGGCGATCGCCGTGGTTACTTCGCCCGCCTTACCGAGGCCCCAGCCTACGATGCCATCTTCATTCCCTACAACAACCATGGCTGCGAACGTGAAGGTACGACCTCCCTTGGTTACCTTGGTAGTACGATTAATAGCCACTAAACGGTCTTTTAATTCGATATCGTTGGTTGTTTTTACCTTATTGTTTATTCCTGCCATAATCGTTAAAATTTAAGCCCCCCCTTACGGGCAGCATCAGCCAATTCTTTAATACGTCCATGATATAAATAACCGTTTCTGTCGAAGGTTACTTTTTCTACTCCGGCCTCTTTGGCATTTTGAGCAATCAGCTCTCCTACCCTGGCAGCGATCTCTTTCTTGGGAAGCTTCTCTTCGATTTTCAAAGAAGATGCCGATGCCAGCGTCTTACCGGACAGATCGTCGATGACCTGCGCATATATCTGTTTGTTGCTCCTGAAGACGGACAGACGCGGACACTCAGGTGTGCCGTTGATTTTGCCGCGTACACGAGCTTTTATTTTTAATCTTCTTGCGTTCTTTGTTACCATTGCGATTTCAGTTTACGTAGATTATTTTCCTGCTGTTTTACCCGATTTGCGGCGTATCTGCTCACCCACAAAGCGGATGCCTTTTCCTTTGTAAGGCTCCGGCTTACGGAACGAACGGATCTTGGCACATACCTGGCCGAGTAATTGTTTGTCACATGACTCAAGCAAGATGAGCGGATTCTTGTTTCTTTCCATCCTGGTCTCCACCTTAATCTCCCCGGGTAATTCCATGAAGATGCTGTGGGTGTAACCCAGCGACAGCTCCAGCACCTGTCCGCTGTTGGTCACACGGTAACCAACACCCACCAGCTCCAGCTCTTTCCGGAAACCTTCTGAAACGCCTGTAACCATGTTGTGTAATAAAGAACGGTAAAGGCCATGCAGCGCACGGTTTTCTTTTTCGTCGTCAGGCCGTGCAATGATCAGCTGACCATTGTCCACCTCCACTTTCATGTTGGGGTTGACCTGTTGATGCAATTCGCCCTTGGGCCCTTTCAGTGTGATCACGTTGTCTTCTCCCACAGTAACGGTTACGCCTGCAGGCAAGGTGATGGGTAATTTTCCTATTCTTGACATATTTCTCTCTCCTTCAAATTAATAAACGTAACACAATACTTCACCACCCACTTTTTGTTCGCGGGCCTCTTTATCCGTCATTACTCCGTTGGAGGTAGATAATATGGCAATACCCAACCCGTTGAGTACGCGTGGCATATCCTTGTGACCGACATACTGACGCAAGCCGGGCGAAGAAACGCGTTTCAGTTTTTTGATGGCATTCACCTTGTTCACCGGATCGTATTTCAGAGCGATCATGATGGTGCCCTGGGGGCCATCCTCTACAAACTTGTAATTAAGTATGTAGCCTTTTTCAAAAAGAATCTTCGTGATGTCTTTTTTTAAATTCGATGCGGGAATCTCCACCACACGATGCTTCGCCTGGATAGCGTTTCGTAGCCGCGTCAAATAATCTGCTATTGGATCTGTCATATACTAAAATTTTAAATTGATCCCGACTGCCGGGACAATATTTAATAAATATTTGTTCACTTCGTGAACGTTATTCGCTTCGCGTTATTCGTGCTTCGCACGTTACTACCGAATTTACCAGCTCGCTTTCTTCACACCGGGGATCAGGCCTTTCGATGCCATTTCGCGGAACTGAATACGGGAGAGGCCAAACTGGCGCATGTATCCCTTGGGGCGTCCGGTAAGTTTGCAACGGTTGTGCAGGCGCACCGGTGAAGCGTTCTTGGGAATAGACTGGAGTGCTTCGTAATCACCGTCGGCCAGAAATTTGGCTCTCTTTCCGGCATAACGGGCAACCATCTTGGCTCTTTTCACCTCACGGGCTTTCATTGATTCTTTTGCCATTATCTGTTGATTTTATGTTTCTTTATACTTAGAGGTTTTCTCGCTCTGACAAAGTTCAAACATGTTTAACTTTGCTCATTTTGATAAATAACTATCGTTCGGCAATGTTTCAAGCAAGCTTGACATTGCTCTCGCTTAACCGTTATTTTAGCGTAACAAAAACGTTCAATACTATTCTTCATTCGTTCGTTCGCTATGGCATAACCCAAACAAGTTTGGTCTCTTGCCTACGCATAGCGTAACGTTAATGTTCTTTTTTAAACGGTAATCCGAACTCTCTCAGAAGGGCATAACCTTCTTCATCGGTAGGAGCAGTGGTCACGAAGGTGATGTTCATTCCCAGCAAACGATTGATGTTGTCAATGTTGATCTCCGGGAAGATGATCTGCTCCTGGATACCCAGTGTGTAGTTTCCCTTGCCGTCGAGTTTGCTCTCAATCCCCTTGAAGTCACGAATACGGGGCAGCGCCACACGTACCAGCCTCTCCAGAAATTCATACATCTTATCCTGCCGCAGTGTTACCCGCACGCCTATCGGCATTTTTTTACGCAGCTTGAAGTTGGAGATATCCTTGCGTGAGGTGGTGGCCACGGCCTTCTGACCGGTAATGGTCGTCAGTTCATTGATCGCTGTGTCGATGATCTTCTTGTCGGACACAGCGATGCCCAGACCCTGGTTGATCACAATCTTCTCCAGACGGGGTACCTGCATCACCGATTTATAACTGAACTCTTTCATCAAAGCAGGAACAATACGCTCTGAGTAATCTTTCTTTAAACTTACTTCGTATGTTGCAGTACTCATTTAATTACCTCCCCTGATCTTTTTGCGTAACGCACTGATTTGCCTTTATTGTCTGTTTTTCTGCCAACGCGGGTGGGTTTTCCGGTTTTGGGATCCACCGGATTCAGCTTGGAGAGATGCACGGAGGCTTCTTTCTTCTCAATGCCGCCATTCGGATTCTGGGCGTTGGGCTTGGAATGTTTGGATACGATGTTCACACCCTCCACCACTGCGCGGTTCTTGTCCACAAGAACTTCCAGTACGCGACCGGTCTTTCCTTTGTCTTCACCGGAATTTACGTAAACCGTATCGCCTTTCTTTATATGTAATTTCGTCATTGCCTGTGATTGTTGATAAGATTATAATACTTCAGGAGCTAAGGAGACAATCTTCATGTTCGTGGTACGCAGTTCACGGGCTACCGGCCCGAAGATACGGCTTCCTCTCAACTCGCCGGCATTGTTTAACAGCACGCAGGCATTGTCGTCGAAGCGTATGTAGGAACCGTCGGCTCTGCGAATTTCTTTTTTCGTACGTACGATGATTGCTTTGGATACAGACCCCTTCTTAATATCACTCGAGGGGATGGCACTCTTTACAGTGACAACGATAACATCCCCTACCGACGCATAGCGTCTTCCTGTACCGCCCAGCACACGGATGCAAAGGACTTCCTTGGCTCCGCTGTTGTCAGTAACCGTTAATCTTGATTCTTGCTGTATCATCTTATTTAGCCCTTTCAATTACTTCAATCACTCTCCATCTCTTTGATTTACTCAAAGGACGTGTTTCCATTATACGCACCGTGTCACCAATGTGACAGTCGTTTTGCTCATCATGGGCGTGAAATTTCTTCGTTTTACTAACGAACTTCCCATATATAGGGTGTTTCTCTTTCCATTTTACAGCAACCGTGACAGTCTTGTCCATTTTATCGCTGAAA
>JBDKRY010000128.1:0-2624 GCA_039683155.1 Proteiniphilum sp. | reverse complement strand
GTAGCACAATTATCATTCTTTTTCTAAATTTGTAGTCTAAAATCAGAAAATCAAACTCAAAACAGTATAAATTAAAAAAGAAAACTCCATGAAAGTTGTAATGAGGGTGCTTTTAGCACTAGCCATTGTTCTCTTAGCTTACATCAGCTGGAAAAGTATTCAGGCACCTATTGATTTCAACGCAGAAGTAGCGAAACGTGATAAGGCCGTTATCCAGCGTCTGGTAGATATCCGTACGGCCCAGGTGGCATTGCGTGCTCAGAAGGGTAGTTATACAGCCAGTTTCGATACACTCATCAATTTTGTGAAAGACGGCAGAATTGCCACACTCATAAAATCGGGTGATCTCACCGAAGATCAGTTAGAGTCGGGCATGACGGAGGAAAAGGCCATGCAGATTATTCGCACGGGCAACGAAGCGGCCATCAAGGCTGCCGGCTTGTGGGATGATGCGAAAAATGCTCCCCAATTGGTGAGAGACACTATCTTCTCTCCCGCCGTGGAGGTGTTGTATCCCAACCGTTCACACTACAGTATCGATTCACTGCGATATGTACCCTATGGGAGGGGAGCTGAGTTTGAGATGGCCACTGATTCTCTGATTACAGCTTCCGGATATCCGATTCAGGTGTTTGAAGCAAAAACGCCCTACACTGTTTATTTGGGCGATCTCGATAAAAAACTGCTGGATCAGAAGATTCAGGAAGTGCTTGACCGACCCGGGAAAAAATACCCCGGCTTGCAGGTGGGTTCACTCGAAGTTGCCAATAACAATGCCGGGAACTGGGAGTAACCGGTTTACCAGCTGACAGTATGTTTCTACCGGAAAATATCGATTTAGCACATTCTGATGCATATAATTTATCCATTCGGCTAACGTCGGATGGATTTTCTTTTTATATTTATTCGCCGGCTGATCCTGCCATCTTCCACTTCCAGAAAACGTCACTGGGAAATAAATTATCGTATGTCGATAATATCAAAAAGCTGATCTTTGATCTTGGTTTTTTCAGTCAGGTGTTTCATAAAACCACGGTCACAACTGTTTCGCCTCATTATACCCTTGTGCCCGATCCTTTCTTCGACAGGAAAAAGGTAAAAGACCTGTTTCAATTCAATTTTCATGAACCCCGGGGCATCGTACTGAGTGAGGTTTCTTCAAAGGGTACCTATCATATTGTGTTTAATGTGCAGGAAGAGGTACATGCTTTCCTGCTGCGCAATTTATGGAATCCCACCTTCCATCACCATATTACATCGCTGCTGCAGCTTTTTGAAGCAGACCCGAAAGCGGAGAATCAGAAGACCTGCTTTATCGATTTTCATGATAACAGTGCCAGCATCATCTGCTTTTCCGGCGAGAAGCTTCTATCGGCAAATACATTTCCCGGTGTAAACCCGAACGACACCACCTATTATATTGCGAGTGTATGGGAGAAGCTGAAGTTCAGTCAAACAACCGACAAACTCTGCCTGTCGGGGGAGATTGAGGCACAAAAAACGGTGATTGACATTTTAAAGAGACTGATACACCACGTGGAATATATGGACTTGCACCCGAAAGTCCAGCTGACCGAAGCACAGAAAAAGACACTGCCCACCGATATCCTTGCGGACCTATGCGTATAATCAGCGGAAAATATAAATCGAGGAGAATACAGGTTCCTCCCAATCTGAAAGCACGACCAACGACCGATTTCGCGAAGGAGGGCCTGTTTAATATTTTGCAAAACCGGCTGAATTGGGAAGAGACGACGGCACTGGATCTTTTTTCAGGGACGGGCAGCATTGCCTTTGAATTGATTTCAAGGGGATGTACCTATGTGGTAAGTGTGGAGCAAAATCAAAATCATTTCAACTTTATATGTCAGTCCCAGGAGAAGCTGGGTGCCAGGGAGCTGTTTCCTGTAAAAGCGGATGTCTTCAAATATCTGCGATCCCTGAAACAACCGTTTGATTTTATTTTTGCCGACCCGCCCTACGAACTTCCGGGTATAGAACTGCTGCCTGCCATCATCCTGGAGAAAAATCTGCTGAAGCGGGACGGCCTGTTTGTGTTGGAACATTCCAAAAAATTCAATTTTTCACATCTCCCGAATTTCAAAGAAGAACGTAAGTACGGGAATGTACATTTTTCTTTTTTTACACTGTAGGCCTTTACTTTAAATCTCTCTGTCCGCATATTATTCAACGTGACGACAATATCGCGTTTACCGATCTCCAGAAGGAGGCAATCCGATTTCCCGACCGCACAATTTACTTTCTGCAATAATTATCTTATTTTTGCAGCACATTTTTAAACAACAAACAAAAATATGATTCAAAAACAATTGCACACGATGAAGGCATTTCGCTTCAAACGTTTCGCCCGTAAGTCGTACAGCGTTTTCAACAGCCTGCACAAGGCAGTCACCATCGGTGTACTATCCGGTTGCACACTGATCAGCGCCCATGCGGCTTCTGCAGAACCGGTGGAGCGAATTATGACCCAATTATCGTCGGACAGCATCCCGCCAACGGAGCTCGATGAGGTGGTGGTTACCGCCTCGCGGGTAGATCTGCCATTGAATCTGGCAGCCAAGCAGGTGACCGTTATCTCGAGCCGGGAAATTGAGCGGGCGCCC
>JBDKRY010000127.1:0-3650 GCA_039683155.1 Proteiniphilum sp. | reverse complement strand
AAGGCGTAAAGGAGGAGTCCACACTGGATAACTGGTTAAATTCACTGCGTGAGTCGCTCGAAGACAACGACGACAACCTGAGCCAGAAGCTGACCGATTTTAAGCTGGATCTGTACGAGGAAGAGATCTTTGTTTTCACGCCGAAAGGAGACCTCTTCAAGCTCCCCAAAGGAGCCACCGTACTGGATTTTGCTTTTGCCATCCACTCAAAGCTGGGAGCTACCTGCATATCGGGGCGGGTGAACGGCAAGAATGTACCCATCAAACACCTGCTGAAAAGCGGCGATCAGGTAGAGATCAATACTTCCTCCCATCAGACGCCGAAGCAGGACTGGCTGAACTTTGTGGTTACTGCGAAAGCACGCACGAAAATCCGGCAGCTCCTGAAGGAAGAGGCCGGCAAGCAGGTGGATATTGCCAAGGAAACCCTGTTGCGGCGGATGAAAAACCGCAAGATAGAGGTGGACGATGCCCGTCTGATGCAACTGATCAAAAAGCTTAAGTACAGGACTGTAACCGATTTTTATGTGGATATCGCTGCTGAGAAACTGGATGTGAACTGGATCATTGACCGCTATCTGGAGCTGGAAAACAAAGAGGGCGAGAGCAGGGATGCGCATCTTCCGGTGAGTGCCGAGAATTTCACGTTAAAACCAGCTTTACAGGACTATAAAAGCACCGATGAGCTGGTTATCGACCAGAATCTGACGGGGATAGATTATAAACTTGCAAAATGTTGCAATCCCATTTTCGGGGATGATATTTTTGGTTTTGTCTCCTCTCAGGGCATCAAGATACACCGTGTGAGCTGCCCCAACGCGCACGTTCTCTTTTCCCGTTTCGGCTACCGTGTATTAAAAGCCCGTTGGTCGGGGACCACGGGCTCCACCAGCTATACGGTTGTGCTGCGGGTAATCGGCAATGACCAGATAAACATCGTGTCCAACCTGATCTCCATCATCTCCAAAGAAGCGGGGGTACAGATGCGTTCCATCTCCATCGACTCCAACGATGGCCTGTTTCAGGGAAACATCTCAGTGATGATCGCCAACACATCCATGATGGAGCAACTGATCAAAAAACTGAAAGCGGTGAAAGGGGTGAAGTCGGTGACAAGATTGAATTAATCCTCCGGCTCAGCCATGGTATCGGGAGTCTCTGTGTCCGTGCTTACGGTGATTTCAGCCGGCGGCGTATCGGTTGTTGCAGGCACGTCTGCCGACTGGAGCGTAGCAAGCAGCTGTTGTACATAATTGCGTTCAAAATCGCCGGGACGCAGGATAACGTTGTTGTATTGTATGAGATCGATGTCGATGATCACTTTTCCCAAATATTTATCTTTGGGGGAGCGCCCTACAGCCCGTTCGGTCTGTTTGATCTTGTCGATGACCTCCTCGGGAGACATCTCCGTTTCCGCTTTGGCCAGGACATTCCGGAAAAGAAAAGAGTACTTTTCTTCTTCGGGTTCCGTCAGGATAGGTTGACTGAACACGATCTCCGGGAAAAGTCGGGTGAGCATTCGCTTTGCTTTGTCGATATTTGTTTTGGCGAATATGTTGGATCCTATGCTGAGTAAAATAGTGCTCATACTGATAAATTGAATTACAAATATACACATTTTTAGTGAAACTGCTCGCCGAAATACAAAATCTATTATCTTTGTTGCATTATACCTGTTAAAAATGAAAAATTTACGGTTCTTCTTTCTTGTTCTTACAGGGTGGCTCACCTTATTTAACCTTCATGCACAAGACGAAAAGGTGATGATATACCGAATCAACATCAATGAGAATATCGGCAGCAACACATGGATCTATTTGCAGAACGGCCTGCATGAAGCGATGCTGAAAGATGCCCGTGCCGTGCTGTTGCACATGAACACCTATGGTGGAGGAGTGCTGGAAGCCGACTCCATGCGGACAGCAATTTTGAATTTTTCGCTACCGGTGTATGTGTTTATCGATAACAATGCTGCTTCGGCAGGGGCGCTCATTTCTATTGCCTGTGACAGCATTTTCATGCGCAACAGCGCTTCCATTGGTGCCGCCACGGTGGTAGATGGCGGTGACGGCGCAAAGGCGCCCGATAAATACCAGTCTTATATGCGCGGCATCATGCGTGCTACGGCAGAGAGTCACGGCAAAGTGGTGACGATACAGGGAGGGGATACCCTTACAAAATGGAAACGTGATCCTGTCGTTGCGGAGGCAATGGTGGATGAACGCATTGTAATTCCCGGCTATGCCGACTCCACCCAGATTCTCACCCTTACCGCCAGTCAGGCAATGGAGCTGGGCTATTGCGACGGTATTGCGGAGAGTGTGCACGAAGTGATTGTGTCCTTTCTGGGATATAATGATTATACCCTTGAAACCTATAATCCCACTTTTTACGACAAGATAAGGGGCTTTCTCACAAATGGCGTGATACAGGCTTTGCTGATCATGTTGATTATCGGAGGAATTTATTTTGAGCTGAGTTCACCGGGCATCGGTTTTCCCACGGCGGTGGCCATCACGGCAGCGATTCTCTATTTTACGCCGTTGTACCTTACCGGCTATGCCCAGAATTGGGAGGTGTTGCTCTTTGTCCTGGGGCTTATCCTCATTGTCTTTGAACTGTTTGTCGTTCCCGGCTTTGGCGTCACGGGAATACTGGGAATTGTTTTCATCTTTCTGGCGTTGGTATTCGCGTTGGTGGGGAACATCCGGTTCAATTTCGAAGGATTGCCGGCTGCAGAACTCTTTCGGGCAGTAATGATTGTGTTGGGAGGAATGGGGATGGGTATCGGCCTTATCCTCTACCTGTCGAGTCGGATAGGAAAACCGGGGATATTGAATAAGATGGCACTGCACGCCGACCAGGAAGGGTACATCTCCGTTTCTATGGAGCCGGCCCTCATGGTTGGCCAAACCGGTGTAGCGGCTACGGTATTGCGTCCGTCAGGAAGAGTGAACGTGGGTGGCGTTTATTACGATGCCATATCCATGAAAGGTTTCATCGAGCAAGGTGATGAGGTGGTGGTAAAACGGTTTGAGAATTTTCAATTGTATGTGGTCAGGAAGTGAAGAAACAGTAAGGTTTGTTGCGATCATACCGGTACGATAAGCTTCGTCCCGGTTTCCCGGAAAGCCCCTTGCCGATATGGATGGCAAGCCGATGATCAGAAGGGAGCGTCAAACCAGAAATATGCGATATCATTGCATCATGCTGTATGGATCAAAAAACCCCGGGAGATAGAAGATCCCGGGGTTAGTGTGGCGGATGATACATCACGGCGCGTTAATTGTAAGCCATCAATTCATCCTCTGAGTAGGCTGTTTTCTTGGAGAAATAAAAAATCACAAACGGTATGATCAACAAAAAAATCGCCCAAAGGATGTTACTCATGGTGTTTCCTTTTTTCATGTTGTTCACGTAGATGTGGCCCAACAACCCTTCTACAACCAATACCAACCCGATGATTAAGTTTGTATTGTTGGTTGTGCCCATAAAAAAGGGCAATGCCAGAAAAGCAACGCCTATGAGCATTACGAATACGCCGATGTATTTTGCAAATTCTTTCATGTGTGTATAATAATTATGTTATTGATTTCGTTACGCAAATAAACACAAAATTCAACAAATAAGGAAATAAATCGGGATAAAAA
>JBDKRY010000126.1:0-11783 GCA_039683155.1 Proteiniphilum sp. | reverse complement strand
GGTGCGGCAGACGGTATAGCGGTGATGATATCGGATGATCTCAAATCATGGGAAAAAGCACCGAATCTGGCATTGCATAAGAGCGATTCTTATGGCGAAAAATGGTTTTGGGCTCCGGAAGTTTATCATATAAACAATCGGTTTTATATGTATTACTCGGCCGAAGAACATATCTGTGTCGCTGTCTCGAATTCACCACTGGGACCTTTCAAGCAGGAGCAGCAGAAGCCAATGCTGGAAGGAGAAAAGACAATTGACAATTCGCTGTTTATCGACGACAATGGTAAGCCCTATCTCTTTTTTGACCGTTTTAATGATGGACTCAATATCTGGGTGGCAGAACTGGAAGAGGATCTGATGACTATCAAAAAAGAAACCATGCATCCCTGCATTCATGTCTCACAGGAATGGGAGGAGGTATGGCCGAGGGTAAATGAAGGAGCTTTTGTCATCAAACATAATGGTATGTACTATATGACATATTCTGCAAACAGCTACGAAAGCCCTTTTTATGGAATTGGATGTGCTACAGCTACCAATGTCCTGGGGGATTGGATTAAATATTCGCACAATCCCTTATTGCAGAAACCCGGAAACCTGGTAGGGGTAGGGCATAGTTCTATGTTCAAAGACAAAAATGGAGATTGGAAAATTGTATTTCATGCACACAACAGCATCAACAATATTCATCCAAGAAACATGTATATTAGTTCAGTGGAATTTAGAAAAGCTGACGATGCAGATGAATTATATATTGACCCGAATTTCGATACTCCTTTTTGGGTGAGAGATGCTCATATTGAATAAATTGATTATAGAAAAATAAAAAATGATCAAAGTTAATTTTCCATTTATTTTTGCGTTCTTGATGATCGCTAACATATCTTCTTGTAGTAATGTAAAAGATGAAGCTCCTGTTATTGCTACTGATCTTACGTCAGAACTCCGTGCCCCATCGTATCCCCTGGTCACTGTTGATCCTTATTTCAATGCATGGTCCAATGCCGACAATCTGTATGATGATCAGGTGCGTCACTGGACAGAAAAAGAGTTTCCGATGTTTGGTGCCTTGCGGGTAGATGGAGAGGTCTACCGGTTTATGGGGGTGGAGAAGCTACCGCTCAAACCACTCCTCCCCTCGGTACATGAGGAAAAGTGGGAAGGAAAGTATACCTTCGATAAACCCAATGGTGAAGGATGGAAATCCATCGACTTCAATGATGCTTCCTGGAAAACAGGTGCCGCAGCCTTCGGCACACAAAATGAACCGGACCTGTCTACTCTTTGGAATACCAAGGATATCTGGATCAGAAGAGTTTTTTATTTAGAAGATGATCTTGCAAAAAAGGATATCTATCTGCATTATTCGCACGACGATATTTTTGAGTTGTATATCAACGGCGTGCAGGTCGTAGGAACCGATTACTCCTGGAAATTCGATATACAACAAGAGCTGCCGGACGAGGTGAAAGTCACCCTCAAAAAAGGAGCAAATATTATCACTGCGCATTGCCATAACAGAACCGGAGGAGGGTACGTAGATTTTGGGCTGTACGAAAAAGAGACCGATAAAGAATCGTTTATCCGGACAGCAGTGCAGAAGTCAGCCAGCGTGTTGCCCACACAAACCATTTATACCTTCGATTGTGGCCCGGTGGAACTGGATGTGGTCTTTACCACCCCTCTGCTGCTGGACGACCTGGACCTTGTTTCAAGGCCGATAAGCTATATCACTTACCAGGCCAGGTCGAAGGACGGGACATCGCATGATGTACAGGTCTATTTTGAAACGACACCCCAATGGGCTGTTAACAATGTTAGTCAGCCCGTTAATTATGAAAAAATAGTGAAAGAAAATCTCTCATTTCTCAAAACCGGAACCATCGAACAACCTGTCCTCCAAAAGAAAGGCGATGATGTGCGCATTGACTGGGGATATTTTTACTTCGCCGGAAATAATGAGAAAACGGCCGCGATCAATTTCGGCGATTACTGGGACACAAAAAAGGCATTCCAGACGACAGGCCGAATTCAGGATCAGCAAACGGGGCAGTTATCTGAAAAAATCAATCAGCAGATGACGGTTCTGGCATACAGCAAAGATCTGGGACGTGTGTCGGACGATTATACTGCCGGCTACATCATGTTGGGTTACGACGACATCTACTCCATACAGTATTTTGGGAAAAACCTGAAGGGTTATTGGACCAACGACGGGACTGTGGATATTTTACAAGCGTTTAAAAAAGCAGAGACCGATTATGCTTCGATTATGAAACGTTGCGATGATTTCAACCGCACCATGATGGCCGATGCTGTCGAAGCAGGTGGCGTAAAATATGCCGAATTGTGTGCTCTTGCTTATCGTCAGGCAATATCAGCCCACAAGCTGGTAAAGGATGAAAACGGAACGCTCCTGTTTTTCTCGAAAGAGAACAACAGCAATGGATCCATCGGTACGGTAGATATAACTTATCCCTCCTCCCCCTTATTCCTGATTTATAATCCCGATTTGGTAAAAGGGATGATGAACCCCATTTTCTATTACAGCGAAAGCGGGAGATGGACCAAGCCTTTTGCAGCACACGATGTAGGTACTTATCCGATTGCTAGTGGGCAGACCTACGGCGGGGATATGCCGATCGAAGAGTCCGGGAATATGTTGATTTTAACGGCTGCCATTGCCGAAATGGAAGGCAATGCCGATTATGCCGCAAGCCATTGGCAAGTGTTGACTACCTGGACAGATTATCTGGTAGAGAACGGTTTAGATCCTGAAAATCAGCTTTGTACCGATGACTTTGCAGGGCATTTTGCACACAATGCCAATCTATCCATTAAGGCAATTATGGGCATCGCTTCCTATAGCAAACTCGCATCGATGCAGGGAAAAGCGGAGGTTGCAGAAAAATATATGACGATTGCCAAAGGGATGGCCGTGAAATGGGAACAAATGGCTGACGATGGCGATCATTACAAACTTACATTCGACAGATCAGGAACATGGAGCCAAAAGTACAACATTGTTTGGGATAAGTTGTTGGGATTTGATATCTTTGATCCGCAAATAGTAGAAAAAGAGATGGCTTATTACAGAATGCAGCAGAATGAATATGGATTGCCTTTGGATAATAGAGCTACCTATACCAAATCTGACTGGATCATGTGGACTGCAACACTTACGGGAAAAAGGATCGATTTTGACGCGCTGGTCGATCCTGTATATAAATATGCCAATGAAACCCCATCACGTGTACCATTGAGCGATTGGCACGATACGGTCACTGCTGAAAGAATGAATTTCAAAGCCCGCTCTGTTGTGGGTGGATATTTTATGAAAATGCTGCAAGATAAGTTGAATAAAGATCATAAATAGACATGAACAGTACAAAAACAGGATTTATAGTCTCTTTCCTCACTTTCTTTCTTCTCGCTGCAACCCTGTTTGCTGCCGACAAAACGAATGTAACCATCGTGGAGAGGCCTGGTACAGCGTCTGTCAATGTAAACTACCTGCAAAATCGTGCACCATTGCTGCCGCAACACTTTATCAAGTTGCCTGTAGGTCAGGTGAAACCGAAGGGATGGTTGCTTCGGTATCTGGAGCTGCAGAAGGAGGGCCTGAACGGACAGCTGGGAGAAATAAGCGCCTGGCTCGATAAGGAGAACAATGCCTGGCTGGGTACGGGGACTGATTACGGTTGGGAAGAGGTCCCCTATTGGCTGAAAGGTTATGGCAATATGGCCTATATCCTGGACGATGAGAAGATGATTAACGAGACAAAATCATGGCTCGAAGCCGTTTTTAAAAGTCAGCGTGCCGATGGTTATTTCGGGCCTTACATCGAGAAAAACGGAAAACCCGATTTGTGGGGTAACATGATCATGATCTGGTGTCTGCAATCCTATTATGAATATTCGGGTGATAAACGGGTGATCGATTTAATGACGAACTATTTCAAATGGCAATTGAACCTGCCAGATGAACTGTTTCTGGAAGATTACTGGGAGAATAGCCGGGGTGGTGATAATCTCCTGAGTGTTTATTGGTTGTATAACATCACGGGAGATTCTTTTTTGTTGGAACTGGCAGAGAAAACGCATCACAATACGGCCAACTGGCGTCAGCGATCCACACTGCCCAACTGGCACAATGTGAATATTGCGCAGAGCTTCAGAGAGCCGGCTACCTGGTATATGCTCTCCAAAGATTCTGCCGATCTGATTGCAACTTACAATGTGTATCACCTCATACGCAATACATTCGGGCAAGTACCGGGGGGAATGTTTGGTGCCGACGAAAATGCGCGGATGGGATATATTGATCCGAGGCAGGGGACAGAGACTTGTGGCTTTGTGGAACAGATGGCATCGGATGAGATTTTGCTGAGAATGACTGGTGATCCCTTCTGGGCAGAGCATTGTGAAAACGTGGCATTTAATTCTTATCCGGCTTCTATGATGCCTGATATGAAATCGTTGCGATACATCACTGCTCCCAACCAAACCATCAGTGATTCAAAAAACCATCATCCCGGAATCGACAACAAGGGACCCTTCCTGGCAATGAATCCGTTCAGCAGCCGCTGTTGCCAGCATAACCACGGTCAGGGATGGCCCTATTTCATTGAACATCTGATGATGGCTACAGCTGATAATGGGATCGCAGCAGTGATCTATGGTGCCTGTAAAGCAAGCGTGAAAGTGAACAATGGTAAAACCGTAGAGATCATAGAAGAAACCAATTACCCGTTTGAGGAGTCCATTCGATTCACCATTCATACAACAGGGAAGGTGAAATTTCCCCTCTATCTGAGGGTACCTTCCTGGACAAACAACTCCTCTCTCACGATCAACGGAAAATCCATCACAGCAGATCTGGTGGCAGGGAAATATGTCCGTTTGGAAAGAGAGTGGGAAAGTGGTGATGAAATTGTGTTGCATGTACCCATGCAACTGTCGCAATCGGTGTGGCATGTAAATCAGGACAGCCGGAGCATCAACTATGGGCCGCTGACCTTTTCATTGAAAATCAAAGAAAATTACCACGAGGTGAGCAGTGTTGAAACAGCGATTGGCGATTCCAAATGGCAGAAAAATGCCGATCCTGCGAAGTGGCCCAGTTATGAAATTTATCCCGCCAGCGATTGGAACTACGCATTGATGGTAGATGATTCACTGCCGCTGGAACAAAATTTTGAAGTGATCACAAAGACATGGCCATCCGGTAATCAACCGTTTACCGTGGAAACCGTACCCATCGAAATCAAAGCTAAAGGGAAGAAACTGATCGGGTGGGGTATTGATGAATATGGCCTCACGAGTGAGCTTCCAATAAAAGAGAATCAGCGATTTGAAACAGCAACAGATGACATCACACTCATCCCAATGGGTGCGGCACGATTAAGGATTTCAGCATTTCCGGTCTTTCATAAATAAGGATTATCTATCTGTTTTTTTATTATCTTTAAACCGCTTGAAAAAGAGTGGGAACATCAATATAAGATCTTTCCTATCGGTTATTATTTATCTTTAAACCCAAAAATCAATTAAATGAACAGGATTCCTAAAACCATCAGTCTCCTCACTGCCTTGATGGCTTGTTTTTTGTCGCAAGCACAGAAAACCGATTTGGTGCAATATGTAAATACGTTGCAGGGAACCAACTCGCGCTTCGAGCTTACCAGAGGAAACACCTATCCCACCACCGCTCTCCCATTTGCCATGCATACCTGGACTCCACAAACAGGTATCAATGGCGACGGATGGAAATATCAGTACGAGAAAGACTCACTCAGAGGATTTCAACAGGCGCATCAATGCAGTTCATGGACCAATGATTATATGGTGTTCACGCTGATGCCCGTAACAGGCACGTTGGCACTGGATCAATACAGCAGGGCGGCTAAATTCAGTCATGCGAATGAGACAGGAAAACCCAACTATTACAAGGTGTTACTGGATAATGGCATCACGACAGAGATATCACCTGTGGAGCGGGGGGCTCATATCCGTTTTTCTTTTCCCAAAGGGAAAGCTTCATTTGTCGTGTTGGATGGTTATACAGGTATGAGCGGGGTAGAGATTATTCCGAAAGAAAATAAGATTGTGGGGTATGTGAGTAATGGTCGCTTTTCCCAGGAAAATTTTAAGAGCTATTTTGTGATAGAGTTTGATCAACCCATTCGCAGATACGGCATCTGGGAGAACAGAAATAATGAAAATCGGACCCATGAAACATCAGGTGAAGGAAAAGGTGTTGGCGCTTGGGTAGAGTTTGATCCTGGGGTAAAGGTACAGGTAAAGACCGCATCATCCTATATCAGTGCAGAGCAGGCAACATTGAATCTGAAAAACGAGTTGGGGCAGTTCAAAACAGTTGAGCAGACAAAGCATGCCGCCTGGAAAATATGGAACGATCATTTACATCGCATTTTTGTAGAAGGAGATAATGAGGATGACAAAGCGACTTTTTATTCCTGTTTTTTCCGTGCAAGCCTGTTTTCCCGCAAATTCTATGAAATGGATCAAAACGGGAAACCTTATTATTACAGTCCTTACGACGGAGAGATTCATGAAGGGTTTATGTTCACTGATACCGGTTTCTGGGACACTTTCAGGGCGCAATTTCCACTCAATGCGCTGTTGCATCCCACCATGCACGGTCGTTATGTGGCTGCTCTGCTCGATGCATACGAACAGTGTGGATGGTTGCCATCCTGGTCATTCCCGGGTGAAGGTGGAAGCATGATCGGCAATCATGCCATCTCGTTGTTGGCCGATGCCTGGGCAAAGGGTATCCGCACCTTCGACCCCGAAAAAGCACTGCAGGCATATTTTCATGAAGCAACAAACAAAGGCCCGTGGGGACCATCAAACGGTCGCCACGGATGGAAAGAATATTTCACAATGGGATACGTTCCTTATCCCGAATATGGAGAAGCTACTGCCAAGACACTGGAATATGCTTACGATGATTTTTGTGGGTATAACCTGGCAAGAATGACTGGCCAATCGTTTTATGAAGAGATATTTTCCCGTCAGATGTACAACTATCGGAATGTGTTCGATAAACAGGTCGGATTTATGCGCGGACGGGATAAAAACGGAAAGTGGACTCCCGATTTCGATCCGTTTGAATGGGGTGGCCCTTATACCGAAGGCAATGCATGGCATTATCTATGGTCTGTATTTCACGATATAGAAGGGTTGATTCATCTTTTGGGGGGTGAGGAACAATTTGTAAAAAAACTTGATTCGGTTTTTTCTGTTCCCAATACGGTGAACGTGGGGACATACGGTTATAAAATTCATGAAATGACGGAGATGCAGAAGGCTGAGATGGGGCAGTATGCGCATGGAAATCAGCCTATACAGCATATGATCTATCTTTATAATTATGCCGGCACTCCCTGGAAAGCCCAGCAAAAAATACGGGAAGTGATGCATAAATTGTATAATGCCACTGAAAACGGCTATCCCGGCGACGAAGATCAGGGTCAGACATCCTCCTGGTATGTATTAAGTGCCATGGGCTTTTACAGTGTTTGCCCGGGAACTGACCAGTATGTATTGGGCAGTCCGCTATTCGAAAAAACAACCATTACGTTGGAAGATGGGAAACAGTTTGTGATTGAGGCAAAAATGAACAATGCACAAAATGTCTATATTCAGTCGGCCGAATTGAACGGTAAAATCTATACAAAAAACTATATCAGCTATGAGGATATAGCCAATGGAGGGACTTTGACCATGAAAATGGATGATCAACCCAATAAAAAGCGTGGCATCACACCGGAAGATAGGCCCTATTCCGTATCATTCTATCGATAAATGTCGGTCATCCAGATTTTGAGCGCTTCAATGAAAAAAACGAATCTATTTTTTGTTTTGCTGTTAGGTCTGTTTTTCCTAAACGGCGGGGGATTATATGGCAACACAAATTATTCCTTTAAACACTACAATATCAACAACGGGTTGTCACAGAATACGGTACGAACTATTTTTCAGGATAACCAGGGATTTATGTGGTTTGGAACGAAAGACGGGTTGAACAGGTTTGACGGTACAACATTTAAAGTTTTCAAATTTTCACCCAATGGAAAACTGACTGACAATGTTTTCCACCGCATATTGCAGGATAAGCATGATAACATCTGGGTGGCAACTGATGAAGGGGTCTATATCTATGATGTGTACCAGGAGGAATTCCATCGTTTTAACCATGTTACCAGTGATAATGACTCCGTGATGGGTGTTGTGACTGAAATGGTGGCAGACCATGACGGCGACATATGGATGTCCGTGGAAAGTAAAGGAATCTATCATTACAGTCTTGCGGATGAAACACTTCATTTTTATGCAATTCCCTTGGTGAAGGACGGAATGAAGATGGTCAGTTTATGTGCCGATAACAATAAAGGGGTCTGGGTATTTCCCTACTCATCCCCCTTCCTTCATATCAACAAGGAAACAAAGGAAATTACCCGCTATAATCTGGAAGATGATGAAACACTGATGTTTCACGTGGGTGAAGTTTCGGATGTGATGATGGATCAGCAGAACGTGCTGCTTGTTGCTACCTCTCAAAAAGGCTTAATCGCGATCAACACCATCAATAAAACACATCACATCTTGCTGGATAAGGATGCCCGGGGTGAACCTATATTCGTCCGGTGCATCGAAAGGATCGATCCCAATACCCTTTGGATAGGCACCGAATCTGGAGTTTATATTTATCATTCCGATACGGAAGAGGTGATTAACCTGCGTCACGACGGGACTGTTTATGACTCATTGTCAGATAACGCCATCTATTCCATCTACAAGGACCGGAACGGTGGTATATGGGTCGGTTCTTATTTTGGCGGAGTGGATTACTATTCCAATCAGCAGAATAGCTTCGAGCTGTTTTACCCGTTAGCCGGTATCAATGGATTAAACGGTAAACGGGTCAGGGAATTTTGTGCTGCTCCCAACGGGAATATCTGGATTGGTACGGAAGATGGAGGCCTTCACCTATTCAATCCGGAAGGAGGTGCTTTTTTGCCGCTGCCGCTTCCTTTGAAAACATTGTACACCAATATTCATGCCTTATATAACGATGGCGATGAGCTGTGGATAGGGACTTTCTCAAAAGGATTGAACAGGTATAACCTTCAAACAGGTAAGCTGGTTACCTATACACATTCCGACGATCCACATTCCATCAGCCAAAACAGTCCTTTTGCACTGTGTAAAGACAGGCAGGGGATGTTGTGGGTTGGTACTTTATCCGGGGTGGAGATCTATGATGAAGAAAATGATCACTTCAATCGGGTTGAAAAGTTGAAAGGAATGTCGATTCAGGATATTTTCGAGGACAGTCATGGCTTTATCTGGATATCTACCTTTTTAGACGGCCTTTACCGGTTTAATCCGGCCACAAATGAATGGAAGGTCTTTTTGCATAACAACCTCTATTCCGGTAGCTTGACTTATAATAAAACCACAGCTGTGTATGAAGACAGTAAAAACAGGCTGTGGGTTACTACCCAAGGCGGGGGATTTGGGCTCTTCGACAGGGAAAGTGAGACTTTTTCAACCATTAACAGCTCTCACGGGCTGCCGAACGACGTGGTCTATCAGATTGTGGACGACAACGAAGGTTTCCTCTGGTTATCCACCAATGCAGGACTGGTGCGGTTCGATCCGCAAAGAAGAACTTTCAAAAACTATACGGTAAACAACGGGCTGAAAACAAATCAGTTCAACTACCAATCGAGTTATAAAACCAGGGATGGGCTCATTTATTTTGGTTCGTTGGACGGATTTGTCCGTTTCAACCCCGATGGCTTTAAAGAGGTCCCGCCCAATGCTCCCATCTTTTTTACGGATCTTTTTGTGAATAATCAGCGAATAAGCCCGGCTGACAATAAATCACCCCTGAAAAACAGTATGATTTATACGGGTGCGCTGACTTTGCCATATGATCAGAATTCTTTTAGCATCAATTTTGCCCGTTTGGATTACGCCGGTGCCGACACCGATCAGATATTTTATATCCTGGAGGGGTTCGATAAAACATGGATCCCAGCAGCCGGTAACCGGACCATTGTCTATGCAAACTTAAACCCCGGTAATTATAAACTTGTTTTGGGGATTGCCGAAGAAAACAGCAAAGCATCCATCAAAAATGTGAAAACGCTCTTAATCCGGATAAAACCTCCTTTTTGGCTGACCCGGCTGGCTTTTTTGATTTATTTTTTGCTTTTTTTGATGGGTACCTATCTCCTGACACGCTATCTGACAGTGCGAAATAGGCTCAGGCAACAGGTGAAGATGCGAGATTTTGAACAACAGAAAGAGAGAGAGTTGTACCAGTCCAAAATCAATTTCTTTACCAACGTGGCTCATGAGATCCGTACCCCGCTCACCTTGATAAAGGCGCCCCTGGATCATGTATTGATGACGGAGGAGGTCTCTGATAACGTGAAGGAAAACCTGTTGATCATGAGCAAGAATACAGACCGGTTGCTCAACCTTACCAATCAGCTGCTCGACTTCCGAAAAACGGAGTCGGAGGCGTATCTGTTAAATCTTCAGACACAGAACGTGACTCAACTGATCAGGGAAACCATCATTCGCTTTACACCGCTGGCACAACAGAAAAATATCACGCTGGAGACAGACCTGCCGGAACAGGATCTGTTTGTTCAACTGGACAAAGAGGCTTTCTTGAAGATCATCAGCAATCTTTTGAACAATGCACTGAAGTTTTGTGATCGCTATGTCCGTCTGGAAGCAAGTATCAGTGACAATGAAATCCGGGAGTTTCATCTGAATATGATAAATGACGGAGAGCTGATACCTCCTGCATATAAAGAGGACATTTTTAAACCTTTTGTACAGATCGATGACGGGGAAGAAAAGAACATTTCCGGAACGGGTATAGGGCTGGCGCTCGCAAGTTCACTGACCGAGCTTCATGGCGGTTCTCTAACGCTCGGGAACGATGACAATTATAACCGGTTCCATCTGGAACTGCCGGTAGAGAATGTCCAGCAGGAGGAGGCCTCAATCCATGAACAGGAGCGGAAAGAGATCAGGATTGAGAAGGGTACGGATAATCAAAGAAAAAAGGCTACCGTCTTATTGGTTGACGACGATGTGGAGTTGCTTCAATTTGAAGCGAGATTTCTTTCCGCCCACTATCATATTCTTACCGCAGAAAATGGCATTCAGGCATTGGATCATCTGAAAAAATCGAATGTGAACCTGATCGTAACGGATGTGATGATGCCCGAAATGGATGGATTTGCTTTCACCGAGCGCGTGAAATCGGACATCGAGTACAGCCATATTCCTGTGATCCTGCTCACCGCAAAGGTGATGGCACAATCTAAAGTGCAGGGATACGAACTGGGGGCAGATGCCTATCTGGAGAAACCTTTTTCTGTGGAAGTATTGCTTGCCCGCATAAGCAACTTGTTGATTAGCAGAGAGAAGCTGCGGGAATCATTTCTGAAACACCCTTTCATCGGTGCAGCGACCGTGGCACTTACCAAATCGGACGAGACATTCATTAAGAAGTTGAATGAAGTAGTTCATGAGCATATTTCCGACGCTGATTTCAATGTAGAGGAGATGGCGGAAAGCTTTAACATGAGCAGGGCAAGCTTTTACCGCAAAGTAAAAGGGATATTGGATTTAACACCCAATGAATATATCCGGGTGGAACGGCTCAAAAAAGCTGCTCAACTATTGAAGGAGGACGATTACAGGATCAGCGAGATCTGCTACAT
>JBDKRY010000125.1:0-12956 GCA_039683155.1 Proteiniphilum sp. | reverse complement strand
GCATTTGCAGCAGTATCTGGGGTAATACAAGTAAGAAATATGAAACGCCGTCAATTTTTGAAAACTACGGCCATTGGGGGTGCTATGCTGGCGATAAACCCTTCTTTGAATGCCTTTGAGATTTCTGTTAAAAAATTCTTTGAAAACAAATTGCCACGATGGAGAGGCTTTAACATCCTCAACTATTTCTCTCCCCGCCGGTATGTTCACAATCCCAGCCTGATATCCGCTACTGAGCAGGATTTCAAATGGATGGCCGATTGGGGATTCGATTTTGTCCGTATCCCCATGGCCTATCCCAGTTATCTGAACTACGATCCAAATTCCGGAAGAGATATTACTCCTGAGGAGACAGTTGATTTCAGGGAAGAGGCCGTTGATTCGGTTGAACAGTTTGTATATCTCGCGCACAAGTATAATCTGCATGTGAGCCTGAACCTTCACCGTGCCCCCGGTTTTTGCATCAACGCCGGTTTTCATGAGCCCTTCAACCTGTGGAAAGATGAAGCGGCACAAAATGCCTTCTATCAACACTGGGACATGTGGGCAAAGCGTTTCAAGCATGTGTCGCCTGAAAAGCTGAGCTTCGACCTGGTGAATGAGCCTTGTTTCAAGGAGGATATGAACGATCAGTTTTCACCGTCCAGACCGATTCCCGGTGAGCTGTATCGAAAGGTTGCCATGGGATGCCTGGAGGTGATTAAAAAGTTTAATGCCGATAGGATCGTAATCGCCGATGGCAACGATGGTGGTTCCCTGGTCATTCCCGAATTGACCTATCTACCCCTGGGACAGAGCTGCAGAGGTTATTACCCCCATTATATCTCCCACTACCGTGCCAGTTGGGTATGGAAAAATCCGGATGATGCTCCTATGCCGGTTTGGCCCGGTGTGATTGATGGCAAACGTTTTGATCGTGAAGTGCTGGAAGCGTTTTACCGTCCCTGGACAGACCTGGTGAAACAGGGTGTAGGCGTGCATTGCGGGGAGTGTGGTTGTTACAAGGAAACGCCGCACGATGTTTTTCTTGCCTGGTTTGAAGACCTGTTGCAGATTTTGACCAGCCATCAGATCGGTTGGGCATTGTGGAATTTCCGAGGTGACTTTGGCGTGCTGGATTCAGGAAGGAAAGATGTGGCGTATGAAGAGTGGCACGGACATCAGCTGGATCGCAAGCTGTTGAGTTTGCTGCAAAAGTATTGAGCAGTGGATGAGCATATGGTATGAAGATATTCGTTTACATCATTAAATTCTTCATAACCAAAAGAAATTCCGGAAAATGGGGTAATTGTTTGAGAAACTTTTTGTAATTTCGTTTTTCTGTAAAAATTTACTTTGTTTTTATATCATAAACAGGAGAAATCTTGCACATCGTAAGTCGTTTGGTAAAATGTTTATTATTAACGATTTACTTACTTAAATGCACAACTAACGTGCGGAATTTAGGTATTATCAAACATAAAGAATCATAACATGAAAAGAACAATCCCTCTGATCCTGATGCTCCTGCTCGCATGCGGAGCAACACATGCACAGAAACAATACAGCATCTCCTCACCCGACGGGAGACTGACCGCTGAGGTGACCGTGGGTGAACAGCTTACCTGGAGCCTGGCTCACGACGGCCGGCAGCTGATCGAACCCTCTCCCGTGTCGCTCACTCTCGCCGATGGCGAGCAACTCGGTCCCAATGCCCGCGTGCGGCACGCCAAACAGCAGAGCGCCGACGAAGCTATCGCATCCCCCTTCTGGATATCCTCAGAAGTCCGCAACCAGTACAACGAGCTGCTGATCACTTTCCGCGGCGACTGGGGCATCACTTTCCGCCTGTATGACGACGGACTGGCCTACCGCTTCCACACCAACCGCAAGGGAACGCTCACCATCGCCAACGAGGAGGCTGCTTTCCGCTTTACGGGCGACCACCAAGCCTGGGTACCCTACGTGAAGGGGGGACTGGGTGGCGACCAGCTGCAGAGCTCGTTCGAAAATACCTACGTGCATACACCCCTTTCACAGATCGATCGCGAGCGGCTTATCTTCCTGCCGCTGCTGGCGGATGTAGCAGAAGGCAAGCGGCTTCTGATCACCGAGGCTGACCTGGAGTCCTACCCCGGCATGTACCTCACCCCCGATAAACAAACACCCCACACCCTCAGGGGGCTTTTCGCCCGGGTGCCCGCCGCCGTGGAGCAGGGTGGTCACAACATGCTGCAGATGCGCGTCACCGAAAGAGAGGAGTACATTGCGAAAACAGAAGGAAGCCGCAGCTTCCCCTGGCGCGTCTGCGTGGTAGCCGACAACGATGCATCGCTGGCCGCCAGTGATATGGTCTACCGTTTGGCAGCGCCCGCACGACTGGCCGACACCTCCTGGATCAAGCCCGGAAAGGTAGCCTGGGAGTGGTGGAACGACTGGAACATCTATGGTGTCGATTTCAAGTCCGGCATCAACAACAATACGTACAAGTATTATATTGATTTTGCTTCGCAGCATGGCATCGAGTATGTGATCCTCGACGAGGGGTGGGCCGTCAACCTGCAGGCCGACCTGATGCAGGTGATCCCCGAGATCGATATACCGGAGCTGGTCGCCTACGGCCGTGATCGGGGCGTGGGCATCATCCTCTGGGCCGGCTACCACGCCTTCGACCGCGACATGGAAGAGGTGTGCCGCCACTATGCCGCGATGGGCGTGAAAGGTTTTAAGGTCGATTTTATGGACCGCGACGACCAGGAGCTGGTCGACTTCATCTACCGCGCCGCAGAGACTGCCTCACGGTACAAGCTGCTGCTCGATTTTCACGGCATGTACAAGCCCACCGGCCTGAACCGTACCTGGCCCAACGTCCTCAACTTCGAGGGGGTGCACGGCCTGGAGCAGCTCAAGTGGTCACCCGAGAGCGTCGATATGGTCACCTACGACGTCACCATTCCCTTTATACGCATGGCAGCCGGACCGATGGACTATACCCAGGGAGCGATGCGCAACGCCGCGCGCGGCAGTTATCGCCCGGTCAACTCCGAACCGATGAGCCAAGGAACACGCTGCCGACAGTTGGCACTCTACGTGGTGTTCAACTCGCCCATCAACATGCTGTGTGACAGCCCCACCGAATATATGCGGGAGCCAGAGTCGCTCCAGTTTATCGCCTCCATCCCCACCGTGTGGGATGAGACCCTGCCCCTCAGCGGCAGGGTAGGCGAACACCTGGCGCTGGCACGCCGCAGCGGCAGCGACTGGTACATCGGCGGCATCACCGGCTGGGAGAGCCGCGACATGACAGTCGACCTCTCCTTCCTTCCCGCAGGGCAGTATGAGATGACCCTTTTCCGTGACGGTACCAACGCCCACCGCAAGGGCACCGACTACCGGAAAGAGACGAGCACGGTTGCATCGGGAGAGACGATTAGCCTGCACCTCGCCCCCGGAGGCGGCTTCGCCGCGAAACTGCGAAAAATATAGACTAAAAAACTCAATTTATCATGCAAAAATTATTGATCCTCTTCTCCATTTTTCTTGTTGCCGGCATGTTATATGCTCAGGAGCAGTCAGACCGTTATGCGGAGATCACCAACCCGAAGCTGCTGCACATCAACCGCGAAGAGCCGCGGTCGACCTTCTCCTCATTCACAGATATAGATGAAGCCCTTGCTGCCGGTTACACATCCAAAGGAAGCGAGGTGGCACTACTGAACGGGAGCTGGAAATTTCATTACACTGACCGGTTCAGCCAACGCCCCAAAGAGGGTTTCCAGAAAGCTGACTTTGATGACAGCGGGTGGAGCGATATCCGGGTGCCGGGCAACTGGGAAGTACAGGGCTTTGGTGTTCCCATCTATGTGAATACCACCTACGAATTCACCTCACCGGGACACGCACCCTACTGGGACAAACCCAATCCCCCACTCGTTCCGGAAGAATTCAATCCCACGGGAACCTATCGGAAAACGTTTACCCTTCCCGACAACTGGCAGGGAAAGGAGATCATCCTCGTCGCCGATGCTGCCAGAGGAGCAGCCTACTACTACCTCAACGGGGAGTTCGTCGGCATGAATAAGGAGGGCAAGCTGCCCGCACGCTTCAACGTGACTGATCAGGCAAAAGCGGGAGAAAACGTGCTGGCAGTACAGATTCACCGTTGGAGCAGCGGATCCTACCTGGAATGTCAGGACTTCTGGCGGCTCTCGGGGTTTGACCGCGATGTCTACCTCTATGCCCGCCCCAAACTGCACCTGGCGGATATCTTCGCTCGCCCGGGACTCGATGCGAACTACACCAACGGACAGTTTGCGCTCGACGTCACCGTGGCCTCCCCGGAAGGGAACATCCGGCCATTCACCGTCACCTACACCCTGTCGGACGAGACCGGCAAAAAGGTGACCGGCGGATCCCTTTCCGAAAAGAGTTCCGGAAGAGCATCCGTTCGCTTTGAAGAGATGATTCCCGGCGTGAAAAAGTGGAGCGCCGAAACACCATACCTCTATACACTGGCCGTTGAGCTGATGGACGAAAAAGGCTCCACCGTCGAAGCGACAGCGCTGAAAGTAGGTTTCAGGACGACAGAGATCAAAAACCGCCAGTTCCTGGTGAATGGAAAGCCCATATTGCTGAAAGGGGTGAACTTGCATGAACACAACGAACGCACCGGTCATTATGTTACTGAAGAGCTGATGCGAAAAGATTTTGAATTGTTCCGCAAATACAACGTCAATGCTGTGCGTACCAGTCACTACCCGCAACAGGAACTGTTCTACAGGCTGGCCGACGAATACGGGATCTACGTGATCGGCGAGGCCAACATTGAAAGCCACGGCATGGGATACAACCTCCGAAAAGGGGGGACGCTGGGAAACAACCCGCTCTTTCTGGAAGATCACCTGAGCCGTACCACCGGCATGGTGGAACGGGACAAGAACCACTCCTGCGTCATCACCTGGTCACTGGGCAATGAGGCAGGTAACGGATACAATTTCTACGAGACCTATCGCTGGATCAAGAGCCGCGACACCTCCCGTCCCGTGCAGTATGAACGGGCTGTGATGGAGTGGAACAGCGATATCTTCGCACCGATGTACGCCGATCCCGATGAGATCGAGCGGTACGCCAACGATCCCGCATCCGACCGCCCCCTTATCCTCTGTGAGTATGCACACGCCATGGGAAACAGCCTTGGCAACTTCACCGAATACTGGGACATCATCCGGAAATACCCGCTGCTGCAGGGGGGCTTTATCTGGGACTGGGTAGACCAGGGACTGGTGAAGAGCGATGAGAAGGGAAACCGATTCTGGGCCTACGGCGGCGACTACGGACCGACAGGTACTCCCAGTTCGGGCGACTTCTGCATCAACGGTGTGGTCTTCCCCGACCGGAGCGTGAAACCGCATACCGAAGAAATGCGCAAGGTGTACCAACATGTCTGGTTCCGCAATTTCAACCCGGAAACCGGATCCGTGGAACTCTTCAACGAGCAATTCTTCTCCGACCTGAGCCGCTACCGGATCACTTACAGCATCAAAGCCGGAGGAAAGGAGCTGGCCCAAGGGAGCCTGCAGGCAGAAGCAGCTCCGCAGGAGACCGTAAAGGTGGCGATACCCGGCTGGTCCCGTTACGCCGGCCGCAAAGAACAGCTGACTGTCAACTTTACGGTCACACAGCAGGAGGAGGAACGGCTGATCCCTGCCGGCTGGGTGGTAGCCCGCGACCAGTTTGTAGTCAACGATTACCCTGCCCTGGTAACCGGTAAGCTGAAAGCAGCCGGAACAGAAGAGACCGAAACCTCGGTGATCGTAAGCGGGCGCCATTTCAAGGCTGTGTTCGACAAACAGACCGGTCTGCTCACCTCCTACCGGGTAGATGGAACAGAATATATTCACAACGGCGCGGGGCCCCGTCCCTTCTTCTGGCGGGCTCCCATCGACAACGATTACGGTGCACGGCTTCCGAAGCGGCTCTCCGCATGGAGAGAGGCCAGCTACCGGGAACCCAGGGCGGAAAACCTGAAGATAACCCGCGGCGAGACAACAACCCTTACCTACCGCTACAGCTACCCCGAAACCGGGGCCAGTAACGAAGTGACTTATACCCTCTATGACAACGGCACCCTCCATATATCCAACCGGTTCGATGCCACCAGCTCAGACACGGAAATGATCCCCCGCATCGGTATGCGGATGCAACTCACCGATGAGCTGGTGCAGGCGGACTATTACGGTAGAGGCCCCTGGGAGAACTATGCCGACAGGAAAAGCTCTGCTTTTGTCGACCGCTACACATCACCCATCAGCGAGATGGTGACCCGCTACGTGCTGCCGCAGGAAAACGGACATCATACCGATACCCGCTGGCTGGCTCTCACCCGGAAGTCGGGCAGTGGGCTGCTCTTTGTGGCGGACGACCGGTTTGAGTTCAATGTGTCCAACTACCTGCTGGAGACGATCACCAACGGAGAATCGCTCAACAACGACGCACCGGCAGGAACAGCACCCCGGAACAAGCATATAAGCGACTACCGCCCGTCGGATGTGGTGGACCTCTTCATCGACCACCGCATGCAGGGTGTGGGAGGAAACACCAGCTGGGGCAAACTGCCGTTGGAAAAGTATCTGATCCGTCCGAGTATGGGTCCTGTCACCTACGGCTTTACGTTAATCCCCATCAGGAGTAAAAATGAGATTGAGCGCTATTTCCGGGAGTGAAAAGTCTCCCGGAAGTATGTTGGCAACAACGGAAGTGTTCTGACTACCGGAAGAGGAAGCAGCAAGGGAGAGACTTATGCCAGCTACAAGGACGGAATGGTGGATGAACCGACAGCATCCGATCACCGGTTCATGTTTCCGGATCAGATGGTTATCTTTTTTCAAAGTGATGATCATCGTAATACCTGGAGAAGGAGTGTCCCCAATGGTATCTTCCAACAGAGAGTTCTTTTCTGAAGAAGGTTTCCGCGCATCAGCGAGAGACTGTGGCTCACTCTTGTTGCCTGTACGGGAAAGCAGAGAACGCTGGTGCAGAGCAAAATGAGTGCTTTTTTCATCAACTCAGCTCCAGTCCGAATTCATCCGACAGTTTTTGAAGCGCCGGGTTCTGCTGTACCATCTCGTCGAATATCTCGCGCGAAGTAAGAGGTTTTTTGATGGCGTTATCTTCCGCAATCCGGATGGTCATGGTGATCTCCCCGTTCTGCAATGTTTCCCTGAGATAAGAGAGAATGGAATTGCTGTTGTCGGTGAGGTATTGCTTGTTAAGCTCGGTATTTACTTCTACCTCGAATAGTACATCGTTCAGCATTCTGGGCAGGTAGAGTGACATGGTGTTTTTGAGCAGTTTTTCCTTTTTCAGTCTTCCGGCATACTCTTTCCATGCGGCAATCAGTTCCTTTTCCGTGAAGAGGTTGGTACCGTTGTGTAATACCTCGGTCTTTGTGGTAACGGTTTCGGTTTGCTTTTTATTTACCAGGGATGAAAGTGACACTCCCATGCTTGTCATAGAGACACTCTTTCTTTTGGGCGCTGCCGGCTTTTCATCACTCTTTTCCGGCTGATTCCCGATTTCCAGGGTCTGTTTATCGGGTGCAGGAACTTGTTTTCCGGCTACCGGAGAAGATAGCTTGTCATTTTCCTGCAGATGCTTACCGGCTTCCTCCGGCTGTACAATATTTTCCAGGTCTTTCCGGAGAGCAGTCGTTGTTTGTGGAGTCACGGTCGCAGCCTCACTCCTTACAACGCTTCTTTTGGGTGGTACTACCGGTTCAATAGCCGTTTTTTTTCCCTCCCTGCCCGTGGTTGTCCCGTTGGACAGCTGGCATAGCCTGATCAGCGTCAGTTCCAGCAGTAACCGTTTGTTCTTGCTGAGACGGTAGTTGAGATCACAGTCGTTGGCCATCTCGATGGCACGGTAGAGGAAATCATTGCTGCATTGCCGGGCCATGGCGATATACCTTTCCCGGATGGATGCTCCCACTTGAAAAAGCTGTGCTGTGACCGGATCTTTGCACACCAGCAGATCCCGGAAGTGGGAGGCAATGCCGCTGATGATGTACTGACCTTCGAACCCTCTG
The DNA here is from genome assembly GCA_039683155.1 of Proteiniphilum sp. Taxonomy (GTDB): domain Bacteria; phylum Bacteroidota; class Bacteroidia; order Bacteroidales; family Dysgonomonadaceae; genus Proteiniphilum. Next base: position 4,894 of record JBDKRY010000125.1, on the reverse strand, counting down.
TTGAGGATGTCATTCAGAATGAGCAGGCAGTCCACCACGCTGCCGGCAAGGATGGCATCAGACAGCCTGAAGTAGTACTCGTAATCCAGCACGTTGAGGTTCTCAATGACGTCCTGGTAGGTGATGTTTCCACCGGTGTAGCTGACCGTCTGATCGAAGATGGAGAGCGCGTCGCGCATTCCGCCGTCCGCTTTCTGGGCGATGATATTGAGTGCTTCCGGTTCGGCATGTACTCCTTCCTCTTTTGCCACATACTGCAGATGCTCCACAATATCGCTGATGCTGATGCGATTGAAATCATACACCTGGCATCGCGACAGGATCGTGGGGATGATCTTGTGCTTTTCTGTGGTCGCGAGGATGAAGACAGCGTGCGAAGGAGGCTCCTCCAGCGTTTTCAGGAACGAGTTGAAGGCAGCCTGTGAGAGCATGTGTACCTCATCGATGATGTACACCTTGTATTTTCCGATCTGGGGCGGTACCCGTACCTGGTCTATCAGGTTGCGGATGTCATCTACACCGTTGTTGGAGGCGGCATCCAGCTCATGGATATTGTATGATCGCTGTTCGTTGAAGGCCACACACGATTCGCATGCATTGCACGCTTCGTGATCGTGCATCGGATTCAGACAGTTGATCGTTTTGGCAAAGATGCGGGCACAGGTGGTCTTCCCCACACCACGCGGCCCGCTGAAGAGATAGGCATGTGCCAGCTTGTTGCCGGCAATTGCATTTTTGAGCGTGGTGGTGAGTGCGTCCTGCCCCACGACGGAGCGAAAGGTGGAGGGCCTGTATTTTCTCGCTGAAACAATAAAAGTATCCATGACTAAAGCGGACAAAACGTGAATTACAAATGTACAAAAAATATCGGGATTTTATTATCTTTACGCCAAATTGGGGTAAAGGAGAGAAGAGAATTACGATTCAGGGGCAGGAATCCCATATCCTTCTTAAACCCGCGATCAAGCTTATATACTATCCTCGGCAATAAATCAATTTTTACTTTTAAGTAAGCTGCTGTATAATAAATAGTTGAATTAAAAATATTCTCGAATTATACCCGATTAAAGTATAACATTGTTCAAGCAAGATAATTATGAAGTATTTCTTTCTCACAATATCGATCGTCGGTACTGCTCTGATGGCAACTATTTCCTGTTCATCGAGCAAGAAAACGCAAACAGAAGCACGGGCTGATTTGGCACAAACTCCGCAAATCATCGTTCCCGATACTTTCGTGCTGCCTGCGATCCCGGAAGCACTGACCAATCCCGATGACCGGGCACAATATCTGGCGATGCACTTTTGGGATCGGTTCAATTTTGCAGACAGGGAACTGATCAAGCGTCCCGACATAACGGAACAGGCTTTTGTGGATTACATCAACATCCTGCAATATGTTTCCAGGGAAGATGCCGATAAATCGCTCCTTTACACACTGAATAAGGCAGAAACAGACACTGCATTTTACCGTCATTTTGCCTCATTGTTCGATAAATATTTGTATGATCCCAATTCACCGTTTCGGAACGAGGAGTTTTATCTTCCTGTACTGCAACGGTTGGTACAGTCGCCCTTGTTGACGAAGGAAGAAGTTTCCCGTTATGCCTTTCAGCTCGATATGGCATTAAAGAACCGCATCGGGCAAAAGGCCAACGATTTTCACTACACGCTTGCTTCCGGTCAATCGTTTTCTCTGTATGACCTGAGAAGCGAATATACGCTGCTGATGTTCTCCAACCCCGGTTGTCCCACCTGCGAAGCCGTTATGGCACAATTGAACGCTTCAAAACCACTGAACGACGCGCTTGCATTGAACAGTCCCACCCGCACCATGCTCACGGTGCTTACCATTTATCCCGATAATGATTTGAGCGAATGGCTTGCCCATCTGCCGCAAATGCCGGCGCAATGGGTACACGCATACGATAAGGGGATGGAGATTACCCAACGGAGGTTGTACGACATCAAAGCGATACCCACTCTCTATCTGCTCGACAAAGAGAAAAAAGTGCTTTTAAAGGATACTTCCATCGAGGCGATTGAATCGTTCTTTTCGGTTATTCATTGATATTTAAACACATACGATTTTGTAAGTGTTAAAATTAACATTTGGAAGGAAAGTTTGTGTCGAAAAAGTTCACTATTCGAAGAAAGTGCCGTATTTTTGCAAGCTTTAAAATAAGACTTTTAGCGAAAAGTTCTTAGTGTTAAGGGATTTGGCATCCTGCGTGAAGCATCCGCTGAATCCGAGTAGTAACCAAAATTATTGAATATGAAGTACGTGAACTTTTGCCTTGCAGCATTATTTTCACTGCTGTTATCTGCAGGTTCTGTGAAGAACGACATCCCCGACACCGGTTATTATCCCGGTGAATCGATTCCTGATATTGTTTTCACGGATCTGAGTGGCGATGTCCACCACCTGCATGAGTTTAAAGGCAAAAAAGTTGTGGTAAATTTCTGGGCTGCTTATGATGCCCCATCCAGAGCAAACAATGTGAGACTGCATAATTATCTGAGCAAGTATCATGCAGACATAGCCTTTCTCTCTATCGCTTTCGATGAGAATATCAACGTTGTTGAAAGGACATTGGCTTTGGATAACCTCGATCCGGCTTCACATTTTTGTGAAGTGACCGGAACCGGTTCAAATCTGTACAAAGAATTTAAATTGAACCGGGGGTTTCGAAACTACTTAATCGATGAAGACGGAATAATCACGGCGATGAACATCACGCCCGATGATTTACACGCCATCCTTTAAGTGTGCGTAAGAATTCAGTAAGAGCGGACGTCGTTTTTCGGCGCCCGTTTTTTTAACATTCTGAACATAAAGGGCTTATCGGAAGGGAACCTTTTTACCTTATGGTGTGGGGATCTGTAGTATAAATAGATGTTCTATCGTTTCGAAACTCTACCGGGTTGTCTTCGGTTTTGACCCTCATTTCCAGTGAGCTCGTCGCCCAGATCCCTGCGCGCTTCTTCGGCAACCTGATCGAGTTTCTCCACAATATCGGGATAAGATTCACTTACGTCATACCGTTCACCCGGATCGCGCCGTAAATCGTAGAGGGCACCAGGAAACGGGAACCCTTCCTTTACTTTGCCCGGCATGCCGTTATCACCCGGTTGAAATCCTTCGTAAGTTCTTCCCGGATGTGGGAAAACCAGTTTCCAGTTCCCCTGTCTGACCGCTTCCAGACTATTCTGCCGGTAATAATAATAAAAAGTTTCTCTGGGTTTAGCATCTACATCTCCCTTCAATATAGGCAGGAGACTTACACCATCAATGATGTGACTTGGCAGGGGGACGTCCGTTATCTCCGCCAGAGTGGGGAGGAGATCGATCCCCGAAGCAAGGCTGTTGGAAATGGTTCCCTCAGGAATGACGCCTCTCCACATCATGATACAGGGAACGCGCTGTCCACCCTCAAAGGTAGTCCCTTTCCCTTCGCGGTAACCACCGGTGTTACCCGCGTGATTGCCGTAATTGATCCAAGGTCCATTATCGGAGGTGAAGATCACGAGGGTATTTTTATCGAGACCAGTCTCTTTCAGCGTTTTTATAATCTCTCCTACACTCCAGTCGATCTCCATCATCACGTCTCCGTAAAGGCCCTGTTGGGATTTTCCCTTAAATCGGTCGGAAACATAGAGGGGTACGTGTGGCATCGGATGGGCCAGATAGATAAAGAAAGGTTTGTCTTGGTTTCTTTTGATGAAATCTATGGTGTGGAGAGTGAACTCAGAAGTGAATTGTGCCTGGTCGTCAGGTGTTACTGCCGGATTTACAATACTCTCATTTTCGAAGAGGGGCAGGTCGGGATATGTACCAGTCGGATGCAGGGGCCACATATCATTGGAGTAAGGGATACCGTAAAATTCATCAAATCCGTGGTTGGTGGGAAGGAATTGAGTCTGTACCCCCAAGTGCCATTTGCCGTAAGCTGCAGTAGCATATCCTTTCTTTTTAAGAAGTTCTGCAATAGTCTCTTCATTGGCTGAAATCCCGACTTCGGAAGAGGGGCCTAATGCTCCGGCAAATCCTATACGGTTCGGGTAACACCCTGTAAGCAAGCCGGCACGAGAGGCACTTGATACCGCCTGCGGTGAGTAATAATGGGTGAAGAAGAGTCCCTCATTGGCCATCCTGTCTATATGAGGTGTTTTGTATCCTGTAACTCCGGTAAGCGACAGATCACCGTATCCCATATCGTCGAGAAGAATCAGAATTACATTGGGTAACTCCTGACCTGCTTTCTCTGGCTGTTGTGACGCAGGACAGGTTACAGCGGCAGAAAGAGCGGTACCCAAAACCCCCAGTCTTATCTTTGATTTCTTTTTCATTTTTTATATATCATCAATAAATACCTGTTTCATGGAACGGCCGACCCAAACTTGTGGTTGATCCAAATGAAAAATATCAGCAATAGTGGGTGCAATATCGAACTGCATCATGCTCTCCTGAAACTTTCTCCCTCGTTGAATACCCTTACCGGCAATGATAAACGGCGTTTCCATCTCACTCATCGTTATACCTCCATGCCCTTTATTTATACCCCCATGATCCGAAGTAATGATGATAATGCTGTTGTCATAGATGCCAGCCTCTTTCATGGCAAGGCAGCACTGATTGAAACGAAATCGCTGTCTTTCATTAAAAATCTTCTCTGAAGGTAACTCGCTTTTAAACCGGTACATCATCACATCCTTGAATCAATTTACATGCTCGCTTCAAGGAATGAACTTCAAATAGACTTTACCTCTTAATGGTTCAGCATGCCCGGAACTCAAAAAGTAATTCTGCTGACTCTGTGGCCCGAGATCTTTGGGCTGTTTGAATTTCGTTCCAACCGGACTGATTGCATTGAGTATAGATAACTGTCCGTCC
>JBDKRY010000124.1:0-3190 GCA_039683155.1 Proteiniphilum sp. | reverse complement strand
AATGCTGTTATTTGATAACAATATGCCTCACACACCACTAAAACGCCAGGAAGATATTGGCTTGTCGCCATACGAACTGAAATTTCGGGGCCGCCATCGTTCCGAGGATGTGCAGATGACCGTTTTTGAAATCGGTGCCGAAGATGTGCAGGAAGCAACCATTCACTCGGCAGAAGAGATTCTGTCGTATAAAGATTCAGACAAGCTCATCTGGCTGAATATAGACGGACTGCATAATGAGGCGCTGATGCGAGAACTGGCGGAAAACCTGCATATTCCGACCGAGATATTGTCCGACGTGATGGAACCGGCCACGCGTCCCCAGATGGAAGAGTTCGAAAACGGTCTCTTTGTCTCGGTCAAAATGATGCAATTCAACGAAACGTTGCATCAGGTGTCCATAGATAATCTGAGTATCGTGATGATGAATAACCTGTTGATCACTTTCCTGGAAGAAGAGTGTAATCAGTTTAACCCCGTGAAAGAGCGTCTTAAGAAGCACACCAGGAGATTCAGGGCTTTGGGAACCGACTATCTTGCCTTTGCCCTGCTGGATGTGGTGATTGATAATTATATCTTTATTTTGGACATGCTTGGCGAAAAAATTGAGACACTGGAGACCAAAATGGTGCTCAGCCACGACCGGAGGATTCTTGAATCAATCAATCTGCTCAAGCACGAAATCAGCGATCTGGGACGTTATATAAAACCTGCCAGGGAGATGATCATGAGCCTTGTGAAACTGGATAGTGACTTTATCACTTCGAAAAACAACAAACATTATAAAGAGCTTCAGGACAATATAAACCTGGCGGTGGAGCTGCTGGATTATTACCACGAGCTACTGTACAATGAGTTGAACATTTATCACTCTTCCATGAGTACCAGGTTGAACGACATCATGGCGCTTCTGACAGTCTTTTCAGTGATTTTCATCCCCCTTACTTTTATCGTGGGTGTTTACGGAATGAATTTCGACAATATGCCTGAGCTGCACCTGCGTCACGGATATTTTATCGTCTGGGGAGTGATGCTGCTGATTGCAGCCGGCATGCTCTGGTATTTTAAAAAGAAAAAGTGGTTCTAATACATAAACAGACAGGGCTTAAATCCGGCAGTCGTCTACGCTGCGGTTTTAAGCCCTGTATTATTCCCTGAACAGGAAAAAACTTTACATTTTTCCTCCGCCGTGTGCACTGATATGGTCAATAACGGGACTGATGTTGAAGTAAACCCTCTCCACGCCGAAACGATTTTCTCCAAGCGACAGATAATTTACCTTGTTTCCTTTCAGAATTTTGTCCTCTCCGCCAAAATTGTATCCCAGGAATGGGAGAATATCATATTCATGGGCCACTTTAATCACATAAAAAGGAGTCTTTTCCGACATGCCATCCCCCGTGCTTACGATAGCATCCTGTACCACCCGTCTCTTCTGCGCTGTCTTTTTATACTCTGCCGCATTGTCCTGCTGGGCATATACCATCAGCTTTGCGTTCAGCGCCCTTAGATTGAACGGATCTTCCTGCAGCAATGCATCGGAATAGGTCATGATATCGGCATAATCACGTGCAGTGAAGGCTGATTTGGCGAGTGTCACGGCCAGTTTCTGATTGTAGGAAGAAGTGTCGACAGGCACATACCCCTGTTGAAACACATAGCCGAAGTAGAGATGTCTTCCCTCTTCCGGAGTTATTTTGGTATCGCCCGACAGGTATTTTTGCATCAAGTTCGGATAATAATAGGAGGATGAAGATTCCTTTACATTTCTCTTTATCTGTTCAAAATCGGGAGCCTTGAAGAACACATCCTGCGATTGGGCAGAGATGAATATGAAGGCAGAAAAGGCAAGTAGCACAGTTAATTTCTTCATACACGTATAATTTTCTCAAATATATATCCAAATTGTGAGATACACAAATATACGCTGCTAACAAAGCTTAAAGATCAACTTTTCCCTGACACAGCAACTTCTTTGTTTATTTTCGAAACCAATCCCTGTAGAACGCTGCCCGGCCCCAGCTCCACAAACTCGGTGGCGCCGTCGGCAATCATTTGCTGCACCGACTGGGTCCATTTCACGGGAGAGGTGAGCTGCGCAATAAGATTTTTCTTGATGGTTGCCGGATCGGTTTCACCTACAGTGGAGACATTTTGGTATACAGGACAAACAGGTACCGATATCGCAGTTGCTTCAATCGCTTCCATCAGTTCAACCCTTGCCGGCTCCATGAGCGGAGAGTGAAAGGCGCCTCCTACTTTCAGCGGCAAGGCACGCTTGGCGCCGGCCTCTTTCATCAGTTCACATGCTTTCTCTATTCCGTTGTTGGAACCGGAGATCACTATCTGCCCGGGGCAGTTGTAGTTGGCTGCCACAACCACATCGTCTATTGATGCACAAATCTCTTCCACTTTCTCATCGGAAAGCCCAAGAATGGCAGCCATGGTCGACGGATTCGCTTCACAGGCTTTCTGCATGGCCACTGCACGGGCATAGACCAGCTTTAACCCGTCTTCAAACGACAACGCTCCGGCTGCTACCAGGGCGGAGAACTCACCCAGCGAATGCCCGGCAGTCATATCGGGTCTGAATTCTTCTCCCAGGGTCTTTGCCAGTATCACCGAGTGCAGGAAGATGGCCGGTTGTGTTACTTTTGTCTGACGAAGATCTTCATCGGTCCCTGCAAACATCAGGTCTGTAATCCGGAAACCCAGTATCCCGTTCGCTTGCTCGAAAAGCTCCTTTGCCAAGGGCAATGTATCATATAACTCTTTTCCCATACCTACAAACTGGGCCCCCTGACCGGGAAATATGTACGCTTTTTTCATACGATAATATTTTATTCTTTTACATTAAGGTCGTATGGAACTCGCTTTAATCATGTACTTGTGTGAAAAACATGTTCTTGCTCGTTTCATATTTTTGAAAAACTTTATGGTAGTTCTGATAACTTATATAAAGAAGTAAACAAGTAAAACACGTTTCGGTTCAATTTCAGCTTTCAGCAATCAATATTCTGTACTCAGTTTTTAGTTTTAGTGCTGATTTCTGACACCTGAATGCTGAGACCTTACTACTGATTATTTTTTTCCCTGATCTCTACCCTGCGTATTTTGCCACTGATGGTCTTCGGCAGTTCATCTACGAACTCAATTACCCGCGGGTATTTATAGGGAGCGGTCACATTTT
>JBDKRY010000123.1:0-6346 GCA_039683155.1 Proteiniphilum sp. | reverse complement strand
AGAAAAAACAGAAATATGATGATTTCTGTTTGCTGGAATATTTTATTGTTTCTCATAAATTAACCTGGGTTGATAAATCAAACTGCTGCAAAATTACTTTTTATTTCCAAACGTTGCGGTAAAAACCGCCGGTTTTAGCCGCCTATACTTTAGTCGGCTTTAGCCGAAGTATAACCCGCATACTTTAGTAGGTGGGTGTTGAGTCTTTCCCGAATTCTTTCCCGGCATTGAAAATTAATCCGGGAATAACTGAACCCATCGCCCGTCGAAGCCTCCATCGCTGGTATTCCAGTCCGCATATTCCCCTTTGCCCAGAAATATTCCCCTGTTTTCCAGTTCGTCCTCAACAGAACCATCTCCCCGGGTACCATTATGGGCAAAATAAAGATGTTGATACCAGGGTTCAGTTCCCAACTCGGAGTAGAAATTATCGCCTTCCGTACCATAAATGTATACTCCCCAAAACCAGTGTTTCCGGATATAACCTTTCCGGTCTTCGTCGGGATCCTGGGTATCCCGTGCGGTGTAATGGAATGTTGTTATTCCTGACGGGACTTCAGTGGTTCCGTTTTCACCGGTAACCGGGGTCACCATATTAACGGAAAGATCATCTTTCCAGTTGGCAGGATCCAGGTGGCTGGGGATAATGTCAGCCAGATCCTGCAGTTCATAGGTAATTCTTTTTACTTCCGACATGGGAACGCCTGAATACTGATCTTTCCCGGAAGCCAGGCTTGATGCATTGTCCGTTTGTATGGCCTGTGCATTCCAGAAATTCGTTGCCCCGGTATCTGACTGATCCACAAAAATATAATGGAACCGGCTTTTGCCTTCGTTGTTAATATCAACTTTTGCCGTTGCATTATTCCTGTTTAGTTCCATGATATCGGACCAGCTCTCCTCAACAAAATGCAACTCTCCCTGCGATGGGTTTAACGGGTTGAAATCCCAGTCTGCCTGCCAGATCATCACATGTTTCCCGGCAGATGTTGTCATGAAGTTAAGATCCGGATCAGGATATTCCCTGGCATTGTGCAGGCTGTGCCGGGTAATGACCACATAGTTAATTTCCTCACCGGAGCCAGGTCCGCCATGAACATTGTCAATTCGTATTTCTATCCGTTCCCAGTCGTGTATCTCATAACGTTGCTTGGCATGATATACATGGTAGAGCAAGATAATACTATTGGTCTGGAGGGAATGATCGTAAAAAAGAATGGCTGCCGAAAACAGTGTCGGCCTGATCTGCCAGTCGGGATGTTCACCCTGGTTGACATACTTTTTCAGTTCATCACTCCAGTTCTCTTTATTATTGGCCAGGTAATTGTCCTGGTCGTAATTGAAGTTGGTGATCCAGTCATGACCTTTGTGATGATCGTCATATTCATTCGCTTGTTTGAAAATTACGGGAGAATAATATTGCAGATAAGACCGGATTTGTTCATGGGATAATTCTGCGATCAGCTCAGATTGGCTGACGAACTGAGCCGGTTGTACTGCTGCGGTTGCCTGTCTGTTCACCTCCCCCTGATCATCCGTACAGGCCAGCGTTCCTGATAAAAAACAGCAGCATGCAAGGAACAGAAGAAAAGTTCCCTGCATATCATGTTTTGATATACATACATATTCTTTATGTCCGAGTCCAAATTTTTTCATAAAACAGGCATTTTAGAAATCGTTAAAGTTTAAAAGATAGCCCCAAAGTGCCGTAGCTGTTAAATTTTGCCCACTGCTGAAGTTTGGCATAATCTTTCGATGGTTTTCCGTAGTACTGTCTTTCCTCCTGGTCGGTAAGGTTGGTAAGCTGGAGGAATGCCGACAGATTTTTGGTAATCCTTTGTTTTACAGACAGGTCGAGGTGATACTCCCTTTTAAAGTAAGAATCGGTATATTGATCATCACCCACACTTTGCAGGATATCGTCCCTGAAATTATTCGAAATAACGAATGACAAACCAATTTTCGGATTATCATACATCAATGCAAAGTTTGCGATATGTTCCGGACTGTATCCCATCGGTAAGTTCCTTCCGTCAACTTTTAATTCAGCTTTTGTATAGGTATAATTGGCATAAATGCTGAAATAATCCAGGAAAGACACATTCAGAAAATTCAGTCGCTGATTCAGGGCAAGTTCAAAACCATAAACTGTTGCGTCGTTATCGCCGTTAACCGGCATGGTTATCTCGTAGACCTGTGATCCACCGTCATAAGGTAATGTTTCGGTATGGGTTGAATTCAGGATAATATCCGTCATTTTTTTATAATAGATCCCCGCGCTGAAAAGACCCAGGGATGAGGTATAGCTTTCGAACATGAGGTCCAGGTTGTTGGAAGTCGTTGGTTTGAGGTCCGGATTTCCTTTGCTGATTTCCCGGTCATCGTCGTCCCTGAACTCATAAGGTACCAATGCTACATAGTCTGGCCGTGCAATGCCGGATGAGTAGGCAAGCCGAAGGTTCATCCTGTCATTGAGCCGGTAAGTAAGATGGGCAGATGGTAATAAATTTGAGTAACTTGCATCTGATTGCCCGTGACCGGCGGATTCTGTGGCCAGTGTCTTGTATTTATTTTGCGTATTTTCAAAACGCAACCCCGCCAGTATCGTAAACTTGTCAGTCAGGTTTAAGGTTGTCATGCCGTAGGCGGCCAGCACGGTTTCGTTTGCATCGTAATTATCGTCTGACTGATCAAGGTATTCTGCTCTTGTTGCCCCCAGGTATCCGGTATCGTCCGGATCGACAATGACATCAATAAAGCCGAATTCTCCTTCACCCAAGGTATGTTCTTCAGGGAAATTTCTCAGTTGAAGCCGGCGCGCCGTATATTTTGCACTTTTGTCCAAATACTTTCCTCCAAATTTAACGGTGCTTTTCTCACCTGTCAAAAAATAGGGAATTTCGATATTGAACATTCCCGATATATCCTCATCTTCCTTCAGGTTATCGTCGACGCGAATCCGGTTGAGCGTGAGTACATCTTCCTGATTAAACCTGGTGTTTGGTGCAAAGGTTTTAATTTCATCGTTCGTGTAGCCCGAAAAGTCAAAATCCCTTTGGAACCTGAAATAAGTCCTTGCAGGCATATCTTCTTTCGCTTTGATCCAGCTGCCGGTGTAATCCAGTTTTATGCCATTGAAATTGTGAATTCCCCCAAACATGGCATTCGTGAGAAACTGATCTTCGACCCGGTTTCTTGTTTCTTTGGTTTCCGTTTCGTCATCGATGATCCATTCGTTCAGACGTCTTATTTCCTTGTCGAAATACCGGTTATGATTCAGATTCAGGTAGATTCTGTTGAACTGGTCAAATTTAAATTCCGTGTTCAGGTTAAACCCGGTCCGTTCCCGTAAGACGTCATAATCGTTGGAATGCTGGGCAAAAATATGACCGGTAGCGATGTCATCGTATTCCAGTTCTTTTAACAACGAACCGCGATTGGTCTTATAATAACTTGCCGCAAACAGGACGCCGAGTTTTTTATCAAAAAAACGTTGCCCGGCATAGCCCGACAGGTTAACGATGTCTTTGCCGTACTCATCAAAATAGGAATGCTGGGCATTGTACCCTCCGCCGGCATTGACAACAAAAATTCCTTCATCGGGGGCCTGTTTCATCTGAAAGTTAATGTTGCCTCCAATGGCATCGCCATCAATATCGGGAGTCAGGGCTTTTGTCACCACAATGTTTTCCATCAGATCCTGGTTAAGCAGGTCCAATCCCACGGCTCTTCCCAGGTCGGGGTCCGGCGCAGGAATCCGTTGACCGTTTACGGTAAGGGAATTGTACTGGGGGGCAAGACCCCTGATCTGTACCAGTTCACCTTCTCCCTGATCATAGGTAATCGATATACCCGGTATTCGGGCTACTGTTTCAGCCGCATTTCTGTCAGGAAAAAGCAGGAACTGTTCGGAGGAAACGACATTTTTTATGTTTGGCGCGTTCTTTTGCTCGTTCAGCGCTTTTGCCTGTCCGCGTGTTAGCTGACCATACACAGTAACACCGCTCAGTTCTGTTGCAGATTCCTTTAAAGAGAAGTCAACAGCAGTAACCTGGTTGGCCTGAACAGTTACCTCCAAAACTTCTTCCTCATATCCCAGATACGAAGCACTGATCTGATAGTTTCCGGGCTGTACCCCCGAAATGGTATAGTTGCCCTGCATATCTGCTGAAGCGCCCTGCGAAGTATTCATCAGAATAACATTGGCGCCGATAAGAGGGGTTCCGGATGTCTCTTCAATTACTGTTCCAACAATTTTTCCTTTAGACTGAGCATATGTGCGTGGGGAACCAAGTAGCGTGATAAGCCCTGACAAGAGAATGAATTTTACTGTTGATCGATTCATAGTGGATGTTTTATGTTTATGGTTTTATTTTCGACGCAAAGTTCCATTAAAAATATTACAGGTTGGTTACTATCATGTTACGTTTTTATTAAGATTTAAGGCATTAAAAAAACGGGCTTTCCTCCCCGTTTTTCCTTTCAGTAGTGAATCTTCTTTTTATTTCCGGATGTAGTGGTAAAGAAGATTCATATAATAATAACACTCCGATTGCTCCATATGTGAGCAATCGGAGTGCAAATGACCAAGATTATTCTGATTTTTTCGCTTACATCTTCACCACCCGAAGCACTCCCTTGTTGATCCCCGCAGAGAGATCTACGGTAAATACATAGGTAGCGCCCGCTTCGAGCGTAGTGCCGCTTACCAGCCCGAGGTTCCCGTTATCACGTCCGTTTGTACCGTTGCCGACAAATACGATGTCGCTATCTGTGGAAAGAGTAGCACTACTAAATTCTCCGCCCCAGTTCTTTTGGTGGAAGAACTTGAAGTTGATTTCAGCCGCATTGACAGATTCTCCTGCCACGAAGGTTACCTGATAGGTTTTGTTGCCTATGGGCGCCATGCATAACGCGTTGGACGGATTCCATCCTACATGATTATCTGTATAAGAGGGTTTGCCCACCTGATCGCCTATAATCCAGATCGCACCCGTGCCATCTGCATTCAACGATGCCGGTTCGTTGCCATCCAATACCTCTATCCTGAAATACCTGAGTGTGAGGTTGGCCATGATGCGGTATTTCCCTGTAATGGGAGTGAAACTGTATTTACCTGCCTCAATTTCAGTAAGATAATCTTTGTCAATCCACCATTCGGCGATATCGTTCAGGCCCTCAATCGTCAATTCCTGGTCTTTTGTAAGATCAACGTCAATCACATAGTTTTCTTTATCGACCATTGTCATCTTTTCGCCATTCAGCAGGATTTCGAAGAAAGGAGCAGCCTGGTAGGTCTTGGTGTTGAAGCTAACCGTAAAGGTGCCCCCAACCGGACTCACAAACGGGATATTCTCCGTCACATCCTGAGTGACAGCCCCTGCGTCCCATCCGAAAACAATTTCCCGTCCCTTTTCGTCCACTACCGGTGTTTTGATGTAGGCGGGCAGGTCGGTTGATGGGAAAGGTTCTGTTGCCGCATACTCATAGGGTTGCCCCGTCGGAAGCATCGGGTAGGATGTATCTTCGGTTACCAGTATCAGGTAGGGATACTGAGCGCGTGTGACGGTCACATCAAAAGTCTGTGTGGCGCTTTTTAAGGTGGTATTCAGTAAAACAAACTCCAGTGTTGCCGTACCATCGGGGATATCTTTCAGGAATGGTACCTCTATGGTACCGGAGTATTCCCCGTTTTCCTTTGTACGGATGGTTGTGCGGGCCACTTCCTCCTCACCGAAATAGAGGATGGCAGTGAGTGTGGAAAGCGGTATGTCGTCGCTGACAGTCGCTGTAAAAGGCAGATTATCGCCAAAATGAACATTGGAGAATTGATCTTCAATTTGTAACACGGGGTTTCCTTCCTGTTGCAGTTCACGCACATCTTCTGCGCAGGAGAACAAGGTAATTGCTCCGATAAAAACAAGTATATAATATGTTAACCTTCTCATATTCTTTTAATTGTTAGATTTGATTTATTTTTTCCATCGATAGGATATCACCGCTTTTGCAGGTACCTCATAACTGAAGTGCTGTTTCCCGTCGTCGAGGGTGATGCTTCTCGCAGCAGCGGTACTGTTTAGCAGTACCACAGCATAGGTTCCGTCGCTGTTCTCAAAAGCGGAATGAATAAATCCGGGATCAGAAAATCCAGAGGTGCCGATACGCACTGCTCCCGGCTTCACCACGGAAGAAAGATGACCGATGATGTAATAGTGCGAATTGCGGGTAATGGTCGCGTAGTTGGCGCGGTCGATATCCACCGCCCCATAACAGGTCTGACATCCTCCTTCCCGATTTGGCCCACGCTCATTGTCGAGCATCAGGTTCCAGACGATAACCCCTTTAC
>JBDKRY010000122.1:0-14010 GCA_039683155.1 Proteiniphilum sp. | reverse complement strand
AGGACTGGATACCGTGGCAATTTGCGCAATGAGGATATTTGCGGTAAAGGTGAATAGGATGGAGAGGATAAGGAATAAATGCTTCATTGTGTTTCGTTGATTTTTTTAATGATGTGGGTTGTTTTATTGTTCTTATGGAGATGGTGGCCTTACTCAGAGAACATCCAGTAATCGAAGTACATCAGGTGGCTTTTCGGGGTTCCCCTGACGATGAAATAGAGGTCGTGCAGACCGGTGACACCGGCCAGATCAGCCGACACCACAGCCCAGCGATCGCTGCCCCCGGTACGGGGAATGCGCATTGATGCAATTATCTCACCCTCCCGGCTTCCCAGCCTCACCTCCAGGGTGACGGGGTCATTGTGTGTGGTGCCCACACGGGCGGTGAATTTAGTGGCACCTTTCTCCCGGAAATCCACCTCACGTACCCTTATATAGGCGCCGTCCCTGTTGGCCGTCACAAATACCCCCACCTGATCATTCTGCGACGACTTGAATCCTTCGGAGAAGGCGATGGTCTCTGCCTGGTTCAGCAGGTAGGGATTCAGTGTGGCCACACCCTTGCTGGTCCCTTCAGTCATGTTCAGTTGCGGGATGGATCCGTCGGAATTAAAATTGAGCTCTTCCACCGCCACAGAGCGGGTAAAGCCACCACCACCCGGCAGTGCACCGTTGTGATAGAAGAAGTAGGTCTGCCCGCGGAAGTCGATTACCCCGGGATGGTTGGTAAATGCTCGTCCCTGGGCTGGCATTGCCACTCCCCTATACTTCCAGGGCCCTTCCGGGCTGTGGCTGGTAGAGTAACCGATATGTTCCGGCAGGGGGCCTCCCGCCCAGAAGAGGTAATAGAGGTCGTTTCTCTTGTAAAGCCAAGGCCCCTCTTCGTAGAGGGTGCTGCGTTGCGGGTCTCCTTCTCTTTTACCGAATGACTCTTCGGTGAGGGGTACCTTTACAATCTCTCCCTCGTATGAGATCATATCCTCGTTCAGCTTCACGTAGTAGAGATTTGGATTTCCCCAGTAGAGGTAGGCCTGACCGTCATCGTCGATAAAGACGGTGGGGTCAATATCTCCCCAGTCAGTTTGTGCCAGCGGTTTGCCCAGTGGGTCATAAAAGGGTCCCAGGGGACTATCTGCTACCGCCACGCCGATGGCACTCCGGTTGTTCTCTCTTGAGATTACGGGGACATAGAGATAAAATTTGCCATCTCTCTCGATACACTGCGCTGCCCATGCATCCCCTTTGGCCCACTCGAAATCTTTATATGAAAGCACCACACCGTGATCGGTCCAGTTCACCATGTCGTTGGTGGAATAGAGCCGCCAGTCATCCATGGTGAACCATGTGGAACCATCGGCATCATGGGTGGTATAGAGGTAGAGCCGGTCGTTCCACACCATGGGCGCAGGGTCGGCAGTATACATTGTCTGAACGATGGGGTTTTGTGCCATCACGGGTTCTACGGTGGCTATACGCAGCAGGATCAACAGAAGGATGAGAAGCGAATTTTTTCTTTTCGAAACAGAATTCTTCATGCGCAATGTTATTTTTGATGAGTGATAGGGTATGTAAGAATTGATTTGGACCATTCGTTACAGGATTATTTTTTCCAGAGGTTGGGTAGAAAGCGGTAGTAGAGCAGATGTCGCCAGGTGGACCAGTCGTGGCCGCCATTGCCGCCAATGTAATATTCATGCTCTATCCCGTGACGGGTTAGTGCATCGTGCAGCGCCTGGCAGCGCAGGTTGAAGAAGCCTTGAGCCTCCTTGGTTCCCTGGCCTACAAAGAGATAATCCACCTTGCTGTTGACCAGCGAATCCTGAAGAAAGTGCTGCAGCGTGGTCTCCGCGTCGGTGTCGCCCGCACTGAGGATGCCGAAATTGGCAAACAGGTCGAGCGAACGGAAGCCGATGAACATGCTGTGGCGCCCACCCATGGAGAGGCCCGAGATTGCCCTTCCTTTGGGCTCTTTCCGGGTGGAATAACTCTCATCCACCAGTGGAATGACATGTTCCCGCAGTTCCCTTTCGAACAGATCGAACGTCAGTTCCGCATGGCGGGGGTGGTTCCTATGGATGATCTGGTTGTTGGGAATAACGATCAGCATCGGCTCCGCTTTCCCCTCAGCCAGCAGGTTGTCCATGATGAGGTTCACCCTGCCGTCGTAGACCCAGTTGGAGGGCAGCTCACCGCTCCCGCCCAGCAGGTAGAGCACCGGGTACTGCTTGTCGCTGCGGTATCCGGGTGGGGTGTAGACATAGAGCTCACGCTCCCCGTTGGTGACGCCGGAGTGGTAGATATGACGGACCACGTTGCCGTGGGATACCTGCTTCGCATCATAGTAAGCCGGCTTATCACCATTCACTACAAGCTGACTGTAGGGGGGCATGGCGGCGAAGGCCGCGATGCTATTGGAAGGATCGGTGATCTGTATCCCGTCTACCCGGAAATGGTAGGCATAGATATCGGGATCCAGCGGACCGATGGTCAGTGACCATATGCCGTCGTCACCACGGGTAAAAGGAATGGGCTGATTTTCCTTCCCCAGTGCCGTATGGATGGCACCGACAGGGAGCAGTACCTCACCTGCACCCGGTGCTTTCAGCCGGAAAGTGACAGTCCGATCAGCATGCACTTCGGGAGAGTTGAGCGGTGCACTGAAAGGAATCAGTCCTTCAGTATCCTGATGCGGGTTGTAATCGAGGTTCACATTGGCCTGCTGTGCTGCTGAAGGGAACGATATTTCCAGGAGAAAGAACAGCAGGAACAGGCAATTTTTCGGGATTCTTTTTTGTTCCCGTAAGATATTGTGTGAAATGAAATTCATCGGTTCAGAGGTTTTTAATGAGAAGATTATTGAAACAGCAACTGTGCAAACTGATAGAGCGATCTGCGCCAGGTGAGCCATTCGTGGGCAGTGTTGACGACCATGAGAGTCATCAGAAATGGGATCCATAAAAATTTTTTGTTCATGATGTCATAGTTTCAGGGTTATTTTTCCCCCCGTATAGACCACTTTTCTATCGCTTTTCTGATCTAGGTTCATCCCTTTTCCTTTTTCCTGTGAAACCAGTGTGATATGGAAGGTGCGCTCCTGCAGCATACCAGGGAACTCTCCTTCGCGCGCTCCGATGGTCAGCCTTCTCCTCTTGTCATCCCAGCTGAAAGTGATGGTGGAGAAGAGCCCCTTCTCATAGTTGTAGGTGTCATTCTCATCCTCGTAGAGGGTGAAGGTGCCGTCAGCACCGGGGTAGACACGTATTTCCAGGCTGTCCCAGGGTTTCTCCTCAGCATACTGCACCTCCGGACCTATGGGAAGGATGGAGCCGCCTTTTACATAGAGGGGCATGATATCAATGGGTGCTTCACGCCGGATAGTCTGCCCGCCATTGTGCAGTTCGCCTGACCAAAAATCGACCCACTTTGCACCTGACGGTAGGTAGATTTCCCGGGTTCCGGTGGCGGAATAATCCTCGCGGTTCTCCCTCGTGTACATCGATTGGGTTACCGGAGCCACCAGCAGCGATCTGCCGAACAGGTACTGATCATTGATATCCAGCACCTTTCTGTCATCCGCAAAATCCATCACCAGCGCCCTTATCATGCTGGATCGGTTGCGCGTCACATCCCACGAAGTGGAATAGATGTAAGGTAGCAGTAGATAGCGGAGGCGGATAAACTTCTCGATGGCATCATACTGCTTCTCTTCTTTCTGTCCAAACTGCCAGATCTCACGTGGCGCATCGGCACCATGGGAACGCATCATGGGTGAGAAAGCGCCGAACTGCAGCCAACGCACGTAGAGCTCCCGATATGCAGGGTCCTGCAGTTTCCCCGGGAAATTCCAAAGGAAGAATCCGCCGATATCGCTGTTGTAATGGGGGATGCCGCAAAGGGTCAGGTTGAGTCCACCCGCTATTTGATTACGGAGGGCATCCCAGGATGCGACCACATCGCCCGACCAGACGTTGGCACCGTAACGTTGCTGTCCCGCGAAGGCAGAGCGGGTGAGGATGAATACCCGTTTGTCGCTTATCACTTTGCGTTGGTTGGTGTAGACCCCACCTACGGTCATCAGCGGATAGGCATTGCGTACCTTCCGGAAGGAACCCAAATGTGTCTGGTTGTCAAAATCTTCCGGTTTCCAGTCGAGATGGTCCGGCTCGGTGGAGTCCATCCACCAGCCATCCATGCCCAGAGAGAGCAATCCGTTGTTCAAATACTTCCAGTAGATATCCCTCGCCCCGGGATGAAAGGCATCATATACCCTTACTCCTGAGGGATAGTCGGGATTAGGTGGCCACTTCTCCGAACCTGATTGAGGCCAGGTGATAAAATCCAGCAACATGCCCCCCTCCTTCAGCTCCCTGTATTGCTTGGTCATGGGGCCGAATGATGACCAAATGGAGATGATCATATGTGCATTGAGACGGTGCACGTCATTGACCATCTTTGCCGGGTCATAGAACTCCGGGTTGAGGAACTCCATGGCGTTCCAGAGGTAGTTGTTGCCCCAGTACTGCCAGTCCTGGATGATGCCGTCGAGCGGCACGCCCAGTTCTCTGTATTTCTTCACCACACCCACCGTCTCATCCTGGCTCTTGTAACGCTCTTTGCTCTGCCAGTAGCCGTAGCTCCATAGGGGGAACATCGGTACATCACCAGTGAGTTCACGCATTTCGGCTACCACACCATCGGCGTCGCCCCCGTAAAGGAAGTAGTAATCGATGCCGTCACCCACTTCCGAAACGAAAGAGGTCTCCTCCGGGGTGTCGGTAAACTGTGTGGGTGAGTAGTTGTCCCAGAAGAGGCCATATCCTTTTACCGACTGGAAGAAGGGAATGTAATCATCGGTGTTGCCCTGGATCATGCGCAGGCTTGTGTTCCGCTGATTCATTTTCCCCTGTTGCTGGATTCCCAGCCCATAGATCGCCTCATCTTTCTCCAGCAGGAATAACTGTCCCACACTGAAAGTCTCGCTCCCGGCATCGTTGAAAGGAGTAAAGGTGTTCCCGGAGGGTTTTTCCGCCAGCAGCTGATCTCCCTTCTTTGTGTGGAACAGTACCTGCCCGCTGGCATTGTTCACCTCAACGCTCAGCTTGTCGCTTGAGAGAACGATCCGATTACCTTTCTTTCCGTATCTGAGAGTGCTCTTTTCTGCTGTTTTGACCACAGAAAGACTCTCCTTCACAAAGTCGGTTCCGGCTGGCCACTTCATAATTCGCACGATGGTGGGTGAGTAGAATTGAACTTCCATTGTACCGTTGTCTGTGATGATCCTGGCTCCTATATCGGTTTTCTGCCAGTCACCTGCATTCGCTGCTGGGTGAAAAAAGAGCAAGAGCAGCAGCAATCCTGTCACTTTCCTGAAAGTTTCACAATGTTTCATTGTAATCTGTTTTTTTCTTTGTCTGGAATCACCAGCGTCAGGTTTAGAATCAAAAGTTTTGCAGATCGTTTTATCTGTGTCAAGTCGGTTTTGAATTATTCCGGCAGTGCATCATTTCTGGTGGTGGCATGCAGTCCTATCATGTTGCCGGTGAAGCCGCCCGCTACATCAGTGGAGAGGATATCACCGGAGATCATTCCTCCCAGGTTGTGAAAGGTCTATCCGTCAGTTGAATAGTTGAAGCGGTATGCATCTCCCCTGGCATTGATCTGTAGAGACAACGGTTTTTCCGTATCAATAGCTGTGCTGGTGAGAATAGTTGAGGATCCTCTTTCTGTGCGCTGCAGCACCAGATAATTCTGATTTCCTTTCCGGGTGATGGAAGGGTCGGGGTAGCAGCCCTGACTGCAGGATTTATTTTTGCATTCATTACGGTAAAAAAATAGTGGTGTGCTTCAGCAAATTTAGTTTACTCCGTAATGAATGCCTCCTGATTTAGGATAATAAATTCACGTTTATAGATAAAACAGAATTGCATTACAACTTGGAAGGAGATTTACCGAAATATGCCTTAAAGGCAGCACTAAAATATTTTACACTGGAGAATCCACACAGTTCACTTACCTCAGTCACTGTGTATTTACCGGACTGGAGCAGTTTCAGAGCATGATTCAGCCGGATGCTCCTGATGAAATCGATGGGCGACAAATCTGTCAGCGATTTGATCTTTTTATAAAGAAGTGAGGAGCTGACATTCATTTCTGAGGCAAAAGCCTCCTTGTTAAATTGTGCATTGTCCATGTTGGCATGTACCACACTCACCGCTTTCTTCACAAACTGATCGTCCAGTTCATTGAGATAGATTGATTTACCTTCACTTTCATCTTCATCGATCAGCCGGAGAGCCTTATCCCTGACAATCTTCCGGTTTTGGATGATATTGGATATGCGTTGGTGAAGCAGTGTCATATCAAACGGTTTGGTCAGGTAATCGTCTGCCCCAAGGCCCAATCCGTGTAACTCTTGTGATTTCTCGTTCAGGGCGGTCAGTAGGATGACCGGTATATGAGATGTTTCATGGGTAGACTTGATGAGCCGGCAGAGTTCAAACCCATCCATATTGGGCATCATCACGTCGGAGATGATCAGATCGGGCATTTTTTTCTGGATCATATTCCAGGCAATCTCGCCATCACTGGCAGTAGCAATTTTGTATCTGCTCTGCAGTGATTGCTGCAGGAACTCAGTCAATGTATCATTGTCTTCCACAATCAGCAAATAATCCTTCTGAGTACTCTTCTGGTTGTTTTCAGTGATGGCCTCGACGTCTGTGGCTGGCAGGGATTCCTGTTTATTGTTACTTTGCCTGTTTCCTGACAGCGATGGAGAAAGCGTTGATACCTCTTTATAGGGGACGGTGATCCGAAACAGGGATCCTTCATTTTCCCTGCTCTCAAGTGATATTGTCCCCTCGTGCATGGCTACGTAGTTTTTCACCAGCAGCAGACCGATACCTGAACCTACAATAGTTGAGTTGACCACATTGTCACCCCTGTAAAACTCCCTGAAGAGTTTTTTCTGGGCATTTTCTGAAATACCCAGGCCTTGATCACTCACCTCCAGCACCCATCTGCTTGGTTCGCAGGTTAGTTTTATTTCAACCTCTCCCTCCGGATGAGAATACTTGATGGCATTCGAAATCAGGTTGTCAACGACTTTTTCAATTTTCAATTCATCCACAGCTGTGATATAGGACTCACAATTGGAGTGGAAAAGAAGTTTTATTTTCTGTTTGGCTGCTGCAGCATGGAACATAGATTTCCGCTGACTCACTATTCTGACCAGGTCACTCATCACAAAGAAAGCCTGACCCTTGCCGATATCTACCTTCTGGAAATCGAGCAGTTGGTTTGCTACGGAGGAAAGGCGACCAGCTTGTTCTGTAGCCAAATTGAGGTAATAACGTCCCTCATCGGAGAGGTTTCTTTCCTTGTTCAGCTCCTCTATCGGCGCATTGATCAGCGTAAGTGAAGTGCGGATGTCATGTGCCATGTTGGTGAAAAAGCGTATCTTATCTTCGGCATGCTGTTGCCTGATACGGTTAATATAGTATCGGAGAACGAGGGTAAGGATGGCAGCCGTAAAGAGAAAGAACAGCAAGCGAAACCAGAACGTTCCCCACCAGGGAGGGGTGATCTGAATCAGCAGGGATCGCTCCTGGATAATCTGCTTCAGTGAGTTGTCGTACATCCTGATTTTCAGCGAGTAATCGCCGCTGGGTATGCTGGCATAAGTGATTGCCCGCGAACTGGTCGGTTGCGTCCAATCTTCGTCAATCCCCTCCATCTTCCAGGAGAATTTAGATGAGAATGTATTTGTCCCAATGGGCAGAATCTCAAGAGTGAGTGTATTTTGGTCATATTTCAGGGATACCTCCTGCAGTTCATCGAGCGGTGATGTAAGAGAAAAATGAGGGTGGTTCCGCAATGAACGTCCTGAGATAACGATATCCTGGAAATAGATTCTTCCCCGTGAGGGTGAAAAAAGCATCGCATCCGGTTCAAACATCAGTGCACCACTGCTGGTGCCCCAGATGAGCTGACCGTTGGCAAGCTTTGTGGATGCATTTTGGTTGAATGAGACATTGAAAAATGAAGGCAGAGAGGAGAAAATTTCAATATTCTTTTCCTCTGTATCGAATTTGCAGAGCCCCGACTCAGTGCCCAGCCACAGATATTTCCCTTCCCTGAGGATGCTGTTCACATAGTTGGAGAGCAATCCCTCATGGGTAGTGAATTTTTCTACTGTGTTATCCCTCAGGTTATAGCGCACCAGTCCGTCGCCAGAAGTCGCCATCCATACATTGTCTCCAATGATGATCAGGTCATATAGGAGATATCCATCCAGTATTGTCCGGGTTTGTCCTGTGCGGATGTCGAGCAGGCTCAGTCCGTAAGTGCAGGCAAGCAAAAGATTCCCGGGTGACAGTTCCGCAAATGCATAGACCGGTTGAAATGGATAGGCCATGAAACGTTTCTCACTTTCGATGTAACGAAAGATCTGACCCAGTGGACTGCCCATCCAGAGATCTCCGTGGCTGTCCTTGAAAATATCAAAGATATAGTCGTTGGTCATGGAAGAAGAACTATTTTCACTCCAATGGTGAGCAATTTCTTTTCCAGATTCACCATCGATGACATAGACGCCCGAGGAATAGGTGCCTGCCCAGATGTTGCCATTCTGGTCCTCAGATAGGGAAAGGAAGACCTGCGCCTGTTCCTGCAGGTCCTGATAATAGGTGCGCCAGCTATTTGTAGTCATATTCCAGCAGCTCACACCGTTATTGGTTGCAAACCATAAGTTACCCCTGCTGTCTTCCAGGACTTTGTTCACGTTGTCATTGCTCAGAGAGTTGGGGTTGTTGATCTGATGGGTGATTTGTGTAACCTCCGCAGAACCCTGGTCAAAATAGGAGAGTCCGCCGCTGTAGGTACATACCCAGATCCGTTTGTTCTGATCGAGAAATATGTCATAGACCCCGTTTCCTTTCAGAGAGAGCGGATTGTCGGGATTTTCCTTGTAGATATTCAAAACCTGTCGGCCGTCGCTGGTCAGCTCCCAGATCCCCTGTCCGTCAATCCCGATCATCACTGTGGTGTCAGTATTAGCCACAATGGCCTGAACGGGTTGTTTAGGAAAAGGATTTAGTGATGGTTTTGTTAAAATATTTCTGGATACATCATAGAGATACAACCCGTCGGAATTGGTCCCTATCCAAAGCTGCTCATCCGCAGGGTTGTAGTATATTTTTTTGACCTTTAATTCGTTGTCTTCTTCATATTTGTAGAGTTGCCTGTCTGTGAGGGAATGGGTGTTCATCAGCCATAATCCGTTGTTGGTGGCCATCAGCAGTTGTACCTCATCAATCCAGACGAAATCATGCAGATCTGCATATTTTTCTTTCCCGATCGTCATCAGTTTGTGATCCTGGTATTTGTACAAACCGGAGGATGCGGCAATCAGGATGGAACCGGTGTTGTCGACAGCGATTCTGTTCACTACCAGATGGTTGTCATTCAGCGGTTTGCGGATGTCGATCAGCAGATCAAAGCGATCGAACACAGTGTTGTAAAGAAATATCTGTCCGTTGTTGGTGAAGGCCAGGAGCGAGTCATTGTCGTAGAGCAGTTTCGTGTAAATGATGTTGGGCGTTTCGTAGGGTAGTTGATAGATATGGTAGCTGTTGTCTGTCAGTCGCAGTATCCCGATCTTGGAGGATGCCCAGATAAAACCGTTTCGGTCTTTACACACGGAAGCCACTTCCCGCATGCTGATCCCGTGAATGCTGTTGATATCATAGAATTTCACATTCGATGGGTAGCTGAAAAATAGGGGAAGGAGGAGAGCGACAATTACAAATCCGGCTTTCATTAGCATATTCATTTCCTGATCAATGAGCTCTCTTCGGAAAGTATTTTTCATTGCATTCGAACCAAAATAGATATTGATATTCAGTATATGATGAATGGCTTTTTTTGATATATAGGTTTTTCGGGTCCGTCCATCTGCCGGCAACGCGTTGTCCGTGTAACTTCAGCAAAAAGAAGATTATCCGGCGGCCAACCTTTTTGGTTATGGCTTAACAACACCATTAGCCTTTTTTGTCACGATAGTGCAGTGGTTCACATATGTTATCCATACTGCAGAGCCTTGCCCCTTAACCGCCCGGTGTTAGCGGTAGTTGTATCCCCTCACGGTTCGCTCTTCTGTTTTCCATAGGGACTTTGTCAAGGAAACTTCACACCACGGGATTACTCACATCGCATGTTCCTTTCGGCTATTATTAACGGAATAATAGGTTCAGTCTTGCTCGCTGAACAGTTATTTAGTCGACTTCATGTCGCGCACTTGCTTGCAAAGGTACAATTTCCCCATGAATCTATGAAAAAAATAATGCCGAAAAACAGAGAAAATTTACTTCGATTTTTTCTTTCCCCATAATTTTTCCATCCCCTCCAATGATTTTCCTTTGGTTTCCGGGACCATTTTCCAGACAAACAGCGCAGACAAAACTGACATAATTCCATAAAATGCGTAAGTCATCGTAGCACTAAATTCCATCATTGCAGGATAAGTAGACGAAATCAGATAATTGGCAAACCACTGGAATGCCACGGCAACAGCTACCGCCTGTCCGCGGATCCTGTTGGGAAAAATTTCTGATATCAACACCCAGCATACCGGTCCCCATGACATCATAAATGAGGCTGTATAAATGATGATAAACACCAAGGTACTGATGCCCACGATATTGTTGAATGCCAAAGCAGCGATGGCAAACATACCGATCGACATGCCAATTGAACCGGTAATGAGCAATGGTTTTCTGCCCCACTTATCCACCGTCAATATCGCAACCACAGTAAAGAGGACGTTCACAAATCCCATAATAACAGTCTGAAGCATGGATGCGTCTTTTGCAGCACCCATGCTCTCAAAAATACGAGGGGCATAGTACAGCGCCACATTAATTCCTACAAATTGCTGAAAAACTGACAACAGGATACCGATCATAATCACCTTTTTACCATATGAATATAGTTTTGTCCGACCTGTTGTCTGTCCCACTGATTGTTTTATTTCCTGAAAAATGCCCTGAGAAGTCATTTCATTTGTATACAGTTTATGCAACACCCACTTCGCCTTATCGTCTTTATTTGAAAGCAGAAGAAATCTCGGCGTTTCCGGAACCAAAAATAACAATATACCGAAAAGTGATGCAGGAATTGCCTCTGAAGCAAACATATACCTCCACCCTATCTCGTTAATCCATTCGATACTGTGTCCATATGCAATTCCCCAATTGACAAAATAGACCACCAACATCCCAAATATGATCGCAAACTGATTCAATGAGACCAGTCGCCCCCGAATATCAGCAGGAGCTATCTCGCTGATATACATGGGTGAAACTGCGGAAGCCAAACCAACGCCAATGCCCCCGATTACCCGGTAAAAATTAAATGCCCACAGCAAACCGATGGATGGTTCACCTTTGGTGAAGAAAAATACTTCAGGATAGCTGGAGCCCAAGGCAGAGAAAAAAAATAGTACTGCGGCAAATATTAAAGTTTTCTTCCTCCCCAGGCGGTTTGATAAAAGTCCCGAAATGACTCCACCGATAATGCATCCGATCAAAGCACTCGAAACGGTTGCTCCATGAATAAAAGAATTTAATCCCAACGGACTGATCAGATAGGCTTCAATGGATTTTTCGGCTCCAGATATTACTGCTGTGTCGTATCCAAAAAGTAATCCCCCTAATGTGGCGACCAAAGTAATACCCAAAATATAGGTTGAATGATAGTGTCTGTTCATTTTATTTGTTTTCGAAAAAATGATAAGAAAAATAGCGCATACTGGCCGGGTAGCCAGGGAAAAATGCAGATTTTTACCGGATTTTTTTAATCAGCATACACCGGATTGATCCATGGTTCCGGTTCTTCATACAAACTTACCGCTGCCCATCTGATGCCTCGTTTCATTATTTCCAATGCTTCAGGGACATCGAAATCTTTGGCAACATGGCCAAGAGAAGAGTAAAATACCCGGCCTTTACCATACATTTTCTTCCAGACAACAGGGATAACACACCCGTCTATCCATGAGGCATGATCACCGCTAAAAGTTGTTGTTGCCAGCACTTTTACGTTCGGATCCACATGCATGTAATATTGTTCTGAATTCATGTGAAAATCCTTTAATCCGCTTGTAACCCTATCTTTGTGATCAACAATATGTACGTCATAAGGGATAACACCGCCCGGGTGAGCAACCCACTGACCGCCCACCATAAACAGATATTCCACATTGTTTCTAAATGCATCACCAAGCCCTCCGTGCCAGCCTGCCAGTCCAACGCCACGCTTTACAGCTTCCAATAAACCTCGTTCCTGCTCATTGTTGATTTCACCCATGGTCCATATCTGAACAATCAGATCGGTCTTACTCATTAAAGTTGAATCAGTATAACAATCCAAATTGTCCCGTACCACGACTTCGGCCCCTTCCGACCGCATCCACGGTACAAAAATATCCCGGGTTAAAACCGGATCATGTCCTTCCCAGCCGCCATACACAAACAGCACCTTCTTCCCTTTTAAAGGGTTTGTTGTTTTTTGTGCAATGATCGAAGAAGAGATAAAAAGTCCAACAATTATGAGGGAAAAGGCAATTATTAATCTTTTGCTGATGTTCATAATTTAATTTTAATTTTAAAGTGATTTAATTCCCCGACCATTGGGTCGGAAACAAATAATAAATAATAAAGTCCATTTGATACCCCGGGGCAAGCCCCGGGGTTGTTCATTTTTAGCATGGCCCTTACCGGCACAATTACCAATACGGTAGTTTATATGGGTTTCTGTAATCATACCAATACAATCTGTGAGATTGTGCTTCCTTATCATCACCAAAACTATGTGTTACGGGATCCCATTTTACCGGTCTCTTCAACTCGGTTGCAATGTTAATTAAACAACAAAGGATATTTGTGCTGCAACCGGCTTCCACAGGTGCAATCGGGTTTTGACGGGAACGGACGGAATCCAGAAAATTCTGCATATGGGGAGCACTTACCTCAAAAGCTCCTGCTTCAATCTCTTTCTCCGATTTTTTCAAGAGCGAAGGGTCTGAGCACTCTATATAGCCACGTGCCACCTTTATCCACCCGTCAGTCCCTATAAATTGTATACCCTTATCATCTGGTTTGTCTTCACGGAACGGCTGCTCCGTCATCACGATGCCATTCGCATATTTGAGCGTTGTATATATAGTTCCGTTGTAACCTGCCGGAATATATTCAACCGGTCCTGAACCATCCAGTCCAAGAGCCCATTGTGCTATATCGAAATGATGTGCCCCCCAGTCCCCGGTAAAACCGTTTCCTGTTTCCCGATAATAACGCCATGCTGCCCAGTCCCCCTTTTCCTGATAATCGGGAGGCGCTATCGGAGGGCAAATAGAAGGATGGTAATGCACCTTAGGGTCGTTCAACGGGCCCAGCCATTGCCTGAAATTCAAATTTGAGGGAACTGGCACTTCAGGTAAATCAAAAGGCTTTGGGGGTTCCCCAATACGAACATATACTTTTTCAATATGCCCAATTTTACCCTCTCTCACCAATGAGACGGCTTTTTGGAATTCTGAGCTGGAGCGTTGCTGACTTCCTACCTGAAATACACGTTTGTGCTTGCGGGCGGCCTGAACCATGGATAGACTTTCAGATATTGTGTACGACAACGGCTTTTGACAATAGACATCCTTCCCTGACTGACACGAATGAATAGCTGTGAGGGCATGCCAGTGATCCGGAGTTGCAATTGAAATAGCGTCAATATCTTCTCTTTCCAGCATATCTTCATAGAATTCATACGTATCACATTTTGTTTGAAGGCCGCTTTTTTCTTGCCACCCGGTAACCACATTTTTGAACCGATCACGTTTCATTGAATCAACATCACTCCCGGCCAAAACTTGTACTCCAGGACATTGAGAGAATGCATGAAAATCCCCGATTCCCTGTCGCCCGAGTCCAATAAAGCCTAACGTGATTCGATCAC
>JBDKRY010000121.1:0-5843 GCA_039683155.1 Proteiniphilum sp. | reverse complement strand
AAATTTCGCGTCGATCAATAATCCGCTCGGTTTTCCAGATTTTCTGGAAGTACAGTTAAAATCGTTTCAGGATTTTATTCAACTTGACGCTCCCCCCGAAAGTAGAAAAAATGAAGGATTGTATAAGGTTTTTACGGAGAACTTCCCCATTGCAGATACCCGTAACAATTTCGTCCTTGAATTTTTGGATTACTATGTAGATCCACCCCGTTATAGCATTGAGGAGTGTGTGGACAGAGGACTCACCTACAGCGTTCCGCTGAAGGCGAAGCTCTATTTATATTGCACCGACCCCGATCACGAAGACTTTACACCCGTCATTCAGGATGTGTACCTGGGTACCATTCCCTATATGACCGAAAAGGGAACATTCGTGATCAACGGAGCCGAGCGCGTGATTGTATCGCAGCTGCACCGTTCTCCCGGCGTCTTTTTCGGACAGAGCCTGCATGCCAACGGCACCGTACTTTACTCAGCCCGCATCATTCCGTTCAAAGGGTCATGGATAGAGTTTGCAACCGATATCAACAGTGTGATGTATGCGTACATCGATCGTAAGAAGAAATTACCTGTTACCACGCTGCTCAGAGCCATCGGTTTCGAAAGCGATAAAGATATCCTTGAGATCTTTGATCTGGCGGAAGAGGTGAAGGTAAACAAAAACAACCTCAAGAAAGTTACCGGTCGGAAACTGGCTGCCCGTGTACTGAAATCGTGGATGGAATATTTTGTGGACGAAGACACCGGTGAGGTGACCTCCATCGAAAGAAACGAAGTGATCATTGAACGTGAAACAATTCTTGAAGCAGAACACATGGACGCCATCCTCGAATCGGGTGTTTCCTCTATCCTGCTTCACAAAGAGACGGCCAACACGTCCGACTACTCCATCATCTACAATACATTGCAGAAAGACCCGAGCAACTCGGAGATTGATGCCATTCGTCACATCTATCGTCAGCTTCGCAGCGCCGAACCGGCTGACGATTCGAGTGCACGTGAGGTGATCAACAACCTTTTCTTCTCTGAAAAGAGATACGATTTGGGCGATGTGGGGCGCTACAGAATCAACAAAAAACTCAATCTCAAAAGCGATGTCGATACACGGGTGCTGACCAAGGAGGATATCATTGAGATCATCAAATACCTTATCGAGCTCATCAACTCCAAGGCAGTGGTGGACGATATTGACCACCTCAGCAACAGACGTGTACGCACGGTAGGAGAACAATTATATACACAGTTCGGCGTGGGATTGAACCGTATGGCACGCATCATCCGGGAACGGATGAACGTGCGCGACAACGAGGTCTTCACCCCCATCGACCTGATCAACGCGAAAACCATTTCCTCGGTCATCAACACTTTCTTTGGAACCAATGCGCTTTCGCAGTTCATGGATCAGACAAACCCGCTGGCTGAGATCACCCACAAACGCCGTCTGTCGGCCCTCGGGCCCGGCGGTCTGTCGCGTGAGCGCGCCGGCTTTGAAGTGCGCGACGTGCACTATACGCACTACGGCCGTCTTTGTCCCATTGAAACGCCGGAAGGTCCTAATATCGGACTCATCTCATCGTTATGCGTATATGCGAAGATCAACGACCTGGGATTCATCGAAACGCCTTACCGTAAGGTAGAGAAAGGCATCGTGAACACCAAAAACGACGAAGTCATTTATCTTGCTGCGGAAGAAGAAGAAGAAAAACTCATTGCACAGGGTAACGCTCCGCTCGATGAAAAGGGACATTTTATAAACCCGCGTGTGAAAGCGCGTCAGGATGCCGACTATCCGGTAATTGCACCGGAAGAGGTAGAGCTCATGGACGTATCGCCCATGCAGATCGCCTCCATTGCGGCATCGCTCATCCCGTTTCTGGAACACGATGATGCCAACCGTGCCCTGATGGGTTCGAACATGATGCGCCAGGCCGTACCGTTGATGCGGACAGAATCACCCATCGTAGGTACCGGCATCGAAGGACAACTTATCAAAGACTCCCGTTCACAGATCATGGCTGAGGGTAGCGGAGAGATTACCTATGTGGACTCCACCACCATCAAGATCAACTATCACAGAACGGAAGAAGAGGAATTTACCAGTTTCGATGATGCGGTAAAGACCTACTCCATCCCGAAATTCCGGAAGACAAACCAGAATACCACCATCGACCTGCGTCCCATCTGCAAAGTAGGACAAAAGGTGAAGGCAGGTGAAATCCTTACCGAAGGATATGCCACCCAAGACGGTGAACTGGCGCTGGGTAAAAACCTGAAGGTTGCATTCATGCCCTGGAAGGGTTATAACTTCGAGGATGCCATCGTACTCAACGAACGAATGGTAAGTGAAGATATCTTCACATCCGTGCACATGGAAGAGTTCTCACTCGAGGTGCGTGAAACCAAGCGCGGGCTGGAAGAACTGACGTCTGACATCCCCAACGTGAGTGAAGAGGCCACAAAGGACCTCGATGAAAAGGGAATTGTGCGCGTGGGAGCCCGTATCAAACCGGGAGATATCCTGATTGGCAAGATCACTCCCAAGGGAGAGTCTGACCCATCACCCGAAGAAAAACTGCTCCGTGCCATCTTCGGCGACAAGGCCGGCGATGTGAAAGATGCTTCACTCAAGGCTTCCCCCTCATTGAAAGGTGTGGTTGTACATACCACGCTCTTCTCAAAAGCGTCCAAAAAAGGGAAGACAAAGCTTTCCAGCAAGGCACTTCTCCCGAAGCTCGATGAAGAGTATGAACACAAAATGGATGAACTGAAAAAGGTGCTCATCCATAAACTGCTGATGTTGACCGAAGGTAAAACATCGGCAGGAGTGAAGGATTACACCAATATGGACATTGTTCCCAAAGGAGCGAAGTTCACACAGAAGGTACTCACCGACATTGATTTTCAATCTGTCCAGTTAAACAAATGGACCACCGATAGCCACAAGAACGAGCTCATCCGTGCCACGGTGATTAACTACCTGCGCCGTCACAAAGAGCTGGATGCTGAGCTGAAACGGAAACGTTTCGACTTCACCATCGGCGATGAGCTTCCCTCGGGGATCATGCAGATTGCCAAGGTATACGTGGCCAAGAAACGGAAGATACAGGTGGGCGACAAAATGGCAGGTCGTCACGGTAACAAGGGGATTGTATCCCGAATTGTGCGTCAGGAAGATATGCCTTTTCTTGCCGACGGCACACCGGTAGACATCGTCCTGAACCCGCTGGGTGTTCCTTCACGTATGAATCTGGGGCAAATCTTTGAGACCGTACTTGGATGGGCAGGAAAAGAACTTGGCGTGAAATTCGCCACTCCCATCTTCGACGGAGCATCGCTCGATGACCTGAACGACTGGACCAGCAAGGCGGGTGTACCTGCTTACGGGAAAACCTACCTCTATGACGGCGGCACCGGAGAGCGTTTCGACCAGCCCGCAACGGTGGGTATCATATACATGCTTAAGCTCGGTCACATGGTGGAAGATAAGATGCACGCACGCTCCATTGGGCCATACTCACTCATCACACAACAACCGTTGGGGGGTAAGGCACAGTTCGGCGGACAGCGTTTCGGAGAAATGGAGGTTTGGGCCCTCGAGGCATTCGGTGCGGCCCACATCCTGCAGGAGATCCTCACCGTGAAGTCTGACGACGTGGTAGGTCGCTCCAAGGCATACGAATCCATCGTGAAAGGTGAACCCATGCCGCCGGCAGGAATACCCGAATCGTTGAACGTGTTGCTTCACGAACTGAAAGGATTGGGACTCAACATCAGTCTCGATTAATATATTCCCGGGAATCGCAGGGTCACTTCATGTGCCCCTGCACCTGAGGGGAAACAGAAATAAAACTCCCATTAACTCTTTATATACAAATATATATGGCATTTAGAAAAGACAATAAGATAAAGAGTAGCTTTTCAAAAATTACGATTGGTCTGGCATCGCCGGAACAAATTCTGGAAAACTCTTTCGGTGAAGTGTTAAAACCCGAAACCATTAACTATCGTACCTACAAGCCTGAACGTGACGGCTTATTCTGCGAACGTATTTTCGGGCCCGTCAAAGACTACGAATGTCATTGCGGCAAGTATAAGCGCATTCGCTACAAGGGGATCGTATGCGACCGCTGCGGTGTGGAAGTAACCGAAAAGAAAGTGCGCCGTGAACGTACCGGGCACATTCACCTGGTTGTCCCCGTGGCCCACATCTGGTATTTCAGGTCGTTGCCCAACAAAATAGGTTATCTGCTGGGAATTCCCACCAAGAAGCTCGACACCATCATTTATTACGAACGCTACGTGGTGATACAGCCGGGTGCGCTCGAAGACAAGGTAGCAGAAAAAGATCTGCTCACCGAAGAAGAATATCTGGACCTGCTGGAGACATTGCCCAAGGAAAACCAGATGCTTGAAGACAGTGACCCCAATAAGTTTATCG
The DNA here is from genome assembly GCA_039683155.1 of Proteiniphilum sp. Classification (GTDB taxonomy): domain Bacteria; phylum Bacteroidota; class Bacteroidia; order Bacteroidales; family Dysgonomonadaceae; genus Proteiniphilum. Next base: position 1,405 of record JBDKRY010000121.1, on the reverse strand, counting down.
CGAAAATGGGTGCTGAAGCCATCCTCGATATGCTCGAGAGGCTAAATCTCGACAAGCTGGCCAACCAGCTGCGCTACCGCGCCAGCACCGACACATCGCAGCAACGTAAGAACGAAGCGTTGAAACAGCTTCAGGTTGTGGAGGCCTTCCGCGGATCGAAATACATCAACAAACCGGAGTGGATGATCATGAAGGTGATCCCTGTGATCCCGCCCGATCTGCGACCGCTGGTACCGTTGGATGGCGGTCGTTTTGCCACATCCGACCTGAACGACCTGTATCGCCGCGTGATCATCCGCAACAACCGGTTGAAACGACTCATCGATATCAAAGCTCCGGATGTGATCCTGCGCAACGAGAAACGCATGTTGCAGGAGGCCGTGGACTCGCTGTTCGACACCTCACGGAAGTCGAGTGCCATCAAAACAGAATCGAACCGTCCGCTGAAATCACTCTCCGACAGTCTGAAGGGGAAACAGGGACGTTTCCGTCAGAACCTGCTCGGGAAACGTGTGGACTACTCGGCACGTTCGGTGATCGTGGTGGGCCCTGAGCTGAAGATGCACGAATGCGGTCTGCCGAAAGATATGGCAGCTGAACTCTATAAACCGTTCATCATCCGCAAGCTGATTGAGCGGGGAATCGTGAAAACGGTAAAATCGGCCAAGAAGATCGTGGACCGGAAAGAGCCGGTAGTATACGACATCCTGGAATATGTGATGAAAGGGCATCCTGTGCTGCTGAACCGTGCCCCTACCCTGCACCGTCTGGGTATCCAGGCATTTCAGCCCAAGCTCATTGAAGGAAAAGCCATTCAACTGCATCCACTGGCCTGTACGGCATTCAACGCCGACTTCGACGGTGACCAGATGGCCGTTCACCTTCCGCTAGGCAACGAAGCTGTGCTGGAAGCGCAATTGCTGATGCTTGCCTCACACAACATCCTCAACCCCGCCAACGGAGCGCCTATTACCGTCCCTTCACAAGACATGGTACTTGGGTTGTATTACATTACGAAAATCCGTCCGGGTGCAAAGGGAGAAGGTATGATTTTCTATGGTGAAGAGGAAGCCATAATCGCCTACAATGAAAAGAAAGTAGATATTCACGCGCTGGTAAAAGTGATCGTGGACGACATCGACGAGGAAGGAAATCCTATCCGCAAGATGCATGAGACCACCGTCGGCCGAGTGATCACCAACGAAGCCATCCCGAAAGAAGTAGGTTATATCAACGAGCTTCTCTCCAAGAAATCACTCCGCGATATCATTGGCAAGGTGATCAAGACGTGTGGCGTGGCCCGTACAGCACAATATCTCGATGACATCAAAGACCTGGGTTACACCATGGCCTTCAAGGGCGGACTATCGTTCAACCTTGAAGATGTAATCATTCCGGAAGAGAA
>JBDKRY010000120.1:0-8433 GCA_039683155.1 Proteiniphilum sp. | reverse complement strand
TATTATCGCTATAATAAATAATTATTTGGGTGATTTTTTTGTCAACAGCTTTCACATCATCAGTCGATTTATTTTCAGCGAATTGAACCGATGATGCCGGCGATTTAACGTCAGTTTCCCGGGGTTTTCCGGCATTGTCCGACTCCCGGCCGGTTTTCATGACATGCTGACGGAATAAATCGGGTTCATCAGATGATGGTTCTGCCATAAATCCTTCTTTGTACATACTTCCTGTACCTTTTAACAACCATTCCGGATTAATGTGGGGCATGTCGTCCAAAATTTTGGTCACCACATCGAGACTCGGATTATTTCTCCCGTTCAGGATATGCGAGATGATGGCCCTGTTAATCTGAAGCTTGTCGGCAAAGCGGGCCGGTGTCAGGTGTTCATTCTCCATGATTTGCTTGATTCGATCTTTCATATCATTGCTCTTTGACCGGTTTAGGAATATATGTGTCACAAAAGTAACAACACAAATGTATAACTAATTATTTACAAATGGAAAAAATGTTAGTTTATATTTGTAAATTACAATTGTAGTTTAGGCGGAATACATTTGTATACTTCCGGGCAGGATTTGGACAAAAATCGGGTTGCCATAAATAAATTAATACTTTTAAATTTGATATTTATTAATTGATAATAAGCATTATAAAAGATGAGATATAATCATTTTTAACGTTCCTGCAAAAGGAATTGGCCTCTTCCTTTCAGAATATGAATAATTTCTTTAAATAAGATGTAAAAACTATTTATATATAGATAGATAATGGTGGAATAATACATGAATATCAAAATGTTAAACGACGAAAAGTGGAAATGTATCGTGTCCATTTCCGCTGGTAGTAATGTTATTTACAATTGTATATTGATATTAAGCGTATATCTGTTTTATTTGCTGTAAACATTTGTGACATGTCTGTGGGAGATTTTATAGTATAGAAATGTATACTTTTTTATTCCCTGGCAACTCGTTTTGTCAAAATGTCAAATGTAAATTCACTGAATATCCAGGAACGCGAATAATATCAAAGCTCCTTCCCCGAAATGAAAAACAGGGCACGCTCACGGGGTTAAAAATAAGGTATTCTCCTGAAAAACAGCTTAATCCACCCTTTTTTTTGGGTTTGTCATTTGTTACAGAAAAATGAACAACCCCGGGACAAGCCCCGAGGTATCAAATGGACTTTATGAGTTGTTTCCGACCCAGGGGTCGGGGAATTAAACCACTTTAAGATTAAAATCTGACCGGTAAATGAACATATTGACATTTTTTGCTGTTTAACAAGAAAAAATTATGGATCATATGAAACCTATTTTCGGCATCAGCACACTGATGGTTCTTTTTATATTACTCTCTGTTCCATGCAACGGAGAACAAAGACAAATCTCACAGAATATGGACGACAAGCACGTAACACAGCAACCGGATGGCAGGCGCCAACCTGGAAATTTAAAGACTCTGCACGACTTTACGGTGAAAGATATCGACGGAAAAACATTCGATCTGGCATCGCTGAAAGGAAAGAAAGTACTGGTCGTGAATGTAGCTTCAAAATGTGGGTTTACTCCCCAATATGAAGATTTACAGGCATTATACGAGCGATACGGCAATCAAAACTTTGTGGTGATCGGTTTTCCGGCAAACAATTTCAACAATCAGGAGCCAGGTACCAACCAGACAATCAAAGAGTTTTGCACCGTCAATTACGGGGTTACCTTTCCGATGATGGACAAGATCAGCGTCAAGGGAGACGATCAGGCTCCTCTGTACAAGTGGCTCACCCAAAAATCGGAGAATGGCGTGATCGACCAGGAGGTAACGTGGAACTTCCAAAAATTTCTGATTGATGAAGAGGGACGGCTGGTCGATGTGGTGATGCCCAAGGAGAGCCCCATGAGCGATAAGATCGTGCAGTGGATCACAAAAGAGTAGTGTTCCCGATTTAATGCATGATCCTGTATACCAGCTCTTTCAACAATTCCCCCTGCGAGGCCGAAATGTTGTCTATCCCCTTTGAACGGGCATCAAACGTTCTAAGGTCGGAGATAATCTCTATCACTTTGTTGGCGTTGTAGTTCCGCAAGCCGGTAAGATAGTCCCGAACAAAATAGGAGGAGCGCATATTCAATGCAGCCATGATGCTTTGTTCATCTTTTCGTGGTAACCAGAAGCATTCCAGCAAATTGCTAAAATAATTAAACAATACAGTCACGGTCGCCATCATCGGGTTGTCTTTCGGATTCTTCCCAAAGTTGTCCACAATCCGGTTGGCTGTGAGGAAATCCTTTCTGATAATGGCATTCTGCAGTTCAAAGTTATTGTAATCCTTGCTGATGCCTACATTCTTTTCAATCAAATCGGAGGTGACACGACGGGAACCCTCTGATAATGAAACTTCCAGCTTCTGCAATTGAGGAATCAGTTTGCTGATGTCATTTCCCACGTAATCGGCCAGCATACGGGCCGACTTTTCATCGATGCCGATCTCCTTCTCTCTGAAATAAGTGGTAATAAACGCGGGAATCTGGTTATCGTATAACTTTTTTGACTCAAAAACAACACCTATTGCGTCGATATTCTTTACCAGGGCTTTGCGCTTATCTATCGACCCATGCTTGTAGTTAATCACCAGCACGGTAGAAGGCATCGGATTCCTGGCGTAATGATCCAGCAGCTCCAGTTGTTCCAGATGCTGTGCTTCCTTAACGACGATCAACTGATGTTCTGCCATCATCGGAAAACGGCGTGCCGAGGAGATGATTGCATTCACGTCTGCATCCACCCCATAAAAAGTAAGCATGTTAAAGTCCTTCTCCGTTTCCGTGAGCACGGTACTGGTGAGAAGTTCCGTCAGATTGTCAATGAAATAGGCTTCGTCGCCCATCAACAGGTAGACAGGCTTGAAGCGGCGATGTAGAATATCGTTGCAGATGACTTCGTAGGATGATCTTGCGGATGTTGCCATAAAGGATGAAATGAAAAATCTGTGTATGTGCTACCAGTCGAAACGCAGGTGTTTGATGGTAGAACCGTTATTCATGATTGAGGAAAGCGATTGGATGCCGATTTTCACCTGTTCTTCCACAAAAGTTTCGGTGACATGCTGATCGCTCTTTTCCGTTTTTACGCCCGTTGAAATCAGCGGCTGATCGGACACCAGCAGCAGCGCCCCTGTGGATATATGATTGGCAAAGCCGCAGGTGAAGAGTGTGGCCGTTTCCATATCCACCGCCATCACCCTTACCTTCCGCAGGTAGCTTTTAACCGCATCGTCGTACTCCCACACGCGGCGATTGGTGGTATAGACTGTCCCTGTCCAATAGTCCCTGCCCAGATCGCGGATATTGGATGAGACGGCGCGTAAAAGGCTGAAAGCCGGCAGCGATGGTACCTCAGGAGGAAAGTAGTCGTTCGACGTCCCTTCACCGCGGATGGCAGCAATAGGCAGAATATAATCGCCCAGCTCACTTCTTTCTTTCAGTCCGCCACATTTTCCCAGGAACAAAACTGCCGTGGGAGCTATAGCACTCAGCAGATCCATGATTGTAGCAGCATTGGCGCTACCCATGCCGAAGTTAACAATGGTGATCCCATTGGCAGAAGCATTGGGCATATTTGCATCCACGCCCACCACGGGTACGTTGAAATGGTTTGCGAAGATCTCCACATACTTTTGGAAGTTGGTCAGAAGGATGAATTTTGTGAACTCGTTCAACGGACGTTTGGTATATCTGGGGAGCCAATTCTCCACAATTTCCTGTTTCGTTCTCATAAAAAAGAGCTATTTTTGTGCTGATGAAATCCGGTTCCGCAAACAAAGATACAATATGTACGCGTTAAATCTGCCCCCCTTCGATGCTAAAATCCGAAAAAAAGGTAGCGTTTTTGAGATTTTCGATCCCTTACGGCGAAAATATCTGGTACTGACGCCGGAGGAATGGGTGCGCCAACATTTTGTTCATTATCTGATCGCAGAGAAAAACTATCCTGCTTCGCTCATTGCCAATGAAGCCTCCCTGAAACTAAACAGCCTCACCCGCCGTTGTGACACCGTTGTGTACAATACACGGCTTGAACCGTTGATGATCATGGAATACAAAGAACCCCATGTGGTTGTCACCCGACAGGTATTCGATCAGGTAGCACGATACAACAGTGTGTTGCGGGTTCGGTATATTGTGGTCTCCAACGGCATGCAGCACTACTGTTATCGTTTGGATTATGAGAAACAGTCTTACGAATACCTCACGGAAATCCCGGACTACGGGGAGCTTTGATACCTATTTAATAACTTTCTGCTTCCGATGGAAAATCAGCCGATTTCACGTCGCTGATGTACTGTTTGACGGCCGACTCAATCTGGTCGGACAGGTTGGCATAGCGGCGCAGAAAACGGGGCGAAAAGCCCTTGTTGAGGCCCAGCATATCGTGCATGACCAACACCTGCCCGTCCACATAAGGTCCGGCTCCGATGCCGATCACCGGAATGGTGAGATCTTCGGCCACCTTCTTTGCCAGTGCAGCCGGTATTTTCTCCAGTACAAGCGCACAACAGCCGGCCTCCTGCAGCAGATGTGCATCGTCCAGCAGCTTGACCGCCTCTGCTTCATCCTGTGCCCTCACCGCGTAAGTCCCGTATTTGTTGATCGATTGCGGCATCAGGCCAAGGTGTCCCATAATGGGGATACCGGCATTCAGAATACCGTTCACGGAGGGCAGGATCTCTTTTCCGCCTTCCAGCTTGAGGCAGTCCGCCTGGGTCTCCTTCATTATCCTCACCGCATTGGCGACAGCTTCGTGCGGATTGCTCTGATAACTTCCAAAGGGCATATCGATCACCACCATGGCACGTTTCACGCCGTTCATCACCGATTTACCGTGATAAATCATCTGGTCTACCGTCATCGGCAACGTGGTCGTATTTCCTGCCATCACGTTGGAGGCAGAGTCACCCACAAGGATCACGTCCATACCGGCCTGGTCTATTACCGACGCCATTGAATAGTCGTAGGCTGTAAGCATTGAAATTTTTTCGCCCCGCTGCTTCATCTCCAGCAGACGATGGGTGGTTACTTTTCGCTTGTTGTCGGTTGACAGATACCCTTCTTTTTCCTGTGACATGCCGTTTGATTTTAGATTGCAGTGAATGCAAAGATAATTTTTTTTTACGGGATAATACCAAAAAGATGAGGGTGTATCACCATGTTATTAACACCCTCTCATGATTCGTGCTCCTGTCAGAGAACAATGCCAAATATTCAATTCTTAGAAGCTTATTTTCTATTTTGATACGGCTTCAACCGTATGTGGAATATTCTTCCCACTGATTTAAAACTTATATCCCAACGTGATCAATCCTCTGATGGAACTGTTTTTTAAGGTGAAGGGGCGCGCATCAATCACCAACTCTTCCCTATTCTCGGTATATAAATTAGGAAAAGGATAGAGATCGTCGGTCTGGGTTTTGTAGACAACCGCGAAATCGAGGAAGAAGTTCCGGTTGAAACGGTAGCCAAGTCCCCCGGTAAAATAATGGGTATCGCCTTCCATCCGGTAAATGGTGTTTGATCCGGCAATCGCTGCAATTCCACTGTCTCTGAATTCGGTTTCATAAGGATTTTGCATCCAGGCATAGCCCAATCTTCCGGAGAACTGGGGAGTGAAACGGTATTCCAACCCCGCCTTTACGGTGGAAGCAGGCCGGAAATCCATCGAAATATATTCGTTGTCAACATCATACCAATTGGGATCATCTGAGCTGCCTGATGGCAACGACAGTTCCATCTTGCTGTAGTCCACCAGTTCATAATCCATGCTGGCGATAAAATTGTCTCCGAATACGCCGGCGATGCTGGCGACAAACTTTCCGGGTGTCTTCAGATCATAGTCGCTGGTAAAGACTTTAGAAGATGTAACAGCAGGTTCATAATCAGGATCTGTGACGTAGGCTCCCATGTCATCATTAATCTGGGCTTCGTAGGTATCCGTCAGTGCATACCAGGTAGGGGTATGATAGGCAACGCCGAGTCTGAGGAAGTTGACAGGCCGGTAGATGGCCCCGAACTTGCCACTCACGCCGGCTCCGCTGGTTTTGAGCCAGTTTGTCAATGTGTAGCCGCCATTGTCAAAATCTTCCAGATAATCTGAGGCAAGACTGTAGGAGATATCCTTAACGGAGAGTGACAATCCCAGGTTCAACACATTGTTGATGGTGGTACCTACCGTAAAGTCGTAGTTATCGATAAATCCTCTTTCTTTCACCCGGATCTCACCGATGGCCGTTTCGCCGAAAGTATTTACCGGATCGTAGCTTTCTCCGTTATTGACCGGGTTGATCAGATAGGAATTATATCCCAATACTGCCAGCCAGGGTTGTGTTTCGAAAGGATCCGGAAGATTGTCCCCCATTTCCAGATTAATCGGATCAATTCCGGCGCTCCTGTCGGCGATATAATCGATCATCGTGCTTCCGGCAGGCCCTATGGCTGAAATATTTTTATCGAACGATTTCAGTTTATTGTAGGAGAAACCGAAGTTTATGAGGGGGATTGCATCGTTTCGTAAAGGGAAATAGCCCACAAAACCGAGGTTGTCCATGTCGAAACGTGTTCTGTTCGCATCCTGGCTTCCCGCGCTCGACCTTTCCTGCGAAAGGTTTAATGTACCTACCACTTCCGAACTGCGATATACCGCAATTCCTGCAGGATTAATGGATATTGCTGTCTGATCGCCGCCCAGTGCGCCAAAAGCACCTCCCATGGACATGGCGCGGGCGGTTCCGTGAAGATCTTCACGGGAAAAGCGCAACGCATCCACTTCAGACTGTGCAAAAAGAGATGTTGACAGGATGAGCAACGTGGAAAGTATGTACGTGATTTTTTTCATATAAAAAATTATTGGGTGAGCATTAAAAAGACTGTCTCTGGCTCACACTCACCGGTGTTTCAGAGACAGTCCTGATTGCTTGTCATTATCTGCGACCACCACTTGAGCGTCCGCTGCTGCTACCGCCAGAGCTTCTGCTGCTGCTGCTGCTGCCGGAGGAAGCACTGGATGAAGAGCTCCGGCTGGGAGTACTGTATGTGGAACTTCGGGTAGTGCCCGAACTTCTCGATGGTGTGGAATAGGTGCTGCTGCTTCGACTGGGAGTCGTGCTTCTTTCATAGGTAGAGCGACTTCTTGTCGGCGTAGTGGTACTTCTCTCGTAGCTGCGTGTTGCGCTTCTACTGCTGTTATATGTTCCCGATCTGTCGGGTTGTGTGGATCTGTTGATGGAGCTTGAACGGCTTGTGGTTCCTGAACGGTCGATCACGCGTCCCGTCCTGGAGTCATATGCCCTGCCGGAATTATCGATGATTCTTGTTCTTGGTGTGGCAGAAGAGTTCCTGCTGTTTACCGATGAGCTTCTGGCCGACAGGCCACTGCGTGTGGAAGTGGTAGACCTTCCTGTTACCGCGCTGCGTGTACCGGACGTGGAAGACGATCTTCCGGAAAGACGTGCTGCAGAGCTCGTCCTGTTGGCCGAACTGGTTCTGTAAATACCCGAGCTCCTTCCCGAGCGGTTTTGTGTCAGGCTGCTGTAATAACCATCATAGAAACCGTGATGATACCCGCCGCCGTAATATCCGCCATAACCGTAGTACCACGGGTCATACCAACCGCCATAGTACCAGGGTGAATACCATCTGCTGTAATACCATGGGCTATTCCAACCGTACCAGCCGCCATAACCATAAAACCAGGGATCATACCAGCGACTGTAATACCATGGGCTGTACCAGCTGCCATAATACCAGGGATCGTACCATGGATAGTAGGGATATCCCCACCCCATGCCAAAATAGATGTTGGTGTCCCAACCGCGGTTGTTATAATTTTCGTACAGATCATCTCCTACATACACAATCACTTCATCGGCACCCGTAATCTTGATGCTCGATTCGGGATCGTGAAATCGTACAATACGATCGGTATACTCATATTCCGTGTAATCTTCTGCATTATCGGTGTAGGCCTGTTTCTCCTGTAAAGTATCATTGTTCCGTCGATTGTACTCGTCCACATCTCTGCCATTGGCTGTTACCTCCATGTCAGATGCATTGCCCTGCACAATCACCACTTTCTTTTTCTGCGGCTCCTGCTGTTGTTTCTGTACTTTCACCGGTTCATTACGCGTGGGATCAGCATAAATATCGTCCCATTCCTGGGCGAAACCGAAGAAAGGTACAGCCATACACAGAACTGTTACTAACATTCTAATCGTTTTCATAGTTTCTCCCCATTTTATATTTGTTTATCAATCATTTTCTCCAATCACCTCTTTTGACAAGATTTACATCCAATAGTTTAATACGCAGAACCATATTTCATCGCTTTTTGGTATCATTCAACAAATCTATATAAATAAATCGTACCTTTCATGATAA